>NZ_PSWK01000041.1:0-20771 GCF_002932735.1 Rathayibacter sp. AY1B7 | reverse complement strand
GGGCGGCGTGGGGCCCGGAGGCGCACCGTGAGCGGCGCGCCCCCGGGGGCGCGCCGCTCACGGTGCGCCTCCGGGCCCCACGCCGCCCCTGACGATGGAGTCACGATGACGACCGCATCGACGCCCGTCGACGCCGAGCTCCCCCGATCCGCGGGGCTCCGGCGCCGCCACACGGCCGGGCTGCTGATCCTCCTCGCCGCGGTGGCTCCGCTGCCCTTCACCGCCGCCTCCCCGGCCGTCGCCCTCGGCGAGCCGACCTCCACCGACCCGATCGCGCCGGACACCGCCGACCCCGCGATCGAGTTCCACGACGGCGACTGCTCCATGGTGGCGACAGCCCGGGCAACTCCGTCGTGATGCGGAGGGCGCCCACCCTCGCGGCACTCGGCACCACCGCCCCGACCACCGGGTACACCGACACGAACCCCGGCGGCTGATCCCTCGTGCCGGTCGAGCAGCTGCCCCTCCCTGCCGGTCGAGCAGCCGCCCGGCGGCGTATCGAGCCCTTCGTGCTCCGCACACAGGCTCCGACACGCCCCTGACGGCGCTGCTCGACCCAGCAGGGCTCGGCACCCCGAGATCCTCTCCCCCTCCCTGAACCGCACCACTCCACTGAAGGAGCACCATGCCCCCCACCACCACACCCGCGCGGCGAGCGCCGCTGCGCGCCGCGCTCGCCGCGCTCGGCCTCGGAGCAGTGCTGCTCTCGGGCCTCGTCGCCCCGGCTCCGGCCGCGCAGGCGGCCGATGCCGTGATCCCGCAGCAGGGCCTCCTCGCCGACTACCGGTTCACGCAGACCACCGGCAGCACGGTCCCGAACACCGTGAGCGGAGGCGTGGGAGCCGCCACCGTCCGCAACGCGACCGACGCGCTCTGGACCGGCACGTCGCTCCGCCTCACCGGCGGCCCCAAGAGCAGCACCACCGCCCCCTGGGTGCAGCTGCCCGCGAACCTGCTGACCGGCCGCTCGTCGGCCACCGTCACGATCGAGACCCGCGCCGACGCGTCGATGCTCTCGAACTTCCACTTCCTGTGGAACATCGGCAGCGACAGTACGAACCAGTACTGGTTCGCGTCCGTCCGCGACCGGGTGCGCACCGCGATCACGACCAGCGGAGGGAACGGCGAGAACAACGCCCGCAGCGCCTCCGCCCTCACCGCCGACCGCTGGTACAGCCTCACGTCGGTGATCGACGGCAGCGCCGGCACGATCTCGTTCTTCGTCGACGGCGTCCAGGTCGCCTCGGCGCCCACCGCCCTGCGCCCCTCGTCGGTGGCCGACCAGTCGCTCAACACGATCGGCCGCGCACCGTACCCCGACCCGTTCTACACGGGCGAGGTCTCGGCGTTCCGCGTCTACGACCGCGCGCTCACCGGGGCGGAGGTGGTGGCCGTGTCGAGCGTCGACGCGAAGCCTCACGCCTCCACGTTCTCCCCGATCGCCGCCGCCGTGCTGGCCGGGGTCGCCCCGCTCACCGTCGACGACTCGACCACGAACCTGCCCGACTACGGGGGAGCGGTGACCTGGTCCTCCAGCGACCCGACCCTGCGCGTCTCGGCCGACGGCCGCACCCTCAGCGCCGACCGCCCCGCCGTGGGCCAGGCCGCGCGCACCTCGTCGCTCACCGCGACGGCGTCGATCCGCGGAATCGTGCAGACCCGCTCGATCGCCGTGACGGTCGAGCCGCAGGTCGGCGTCGACACCCCCTACGGCTACATGATGGTCCACTTCGTCGAGGACTCCCAGGGCTACGCCGAGAAGATCTACCTCGACGTCTCCCGCGGCGACGACCCGGAGAAGTGGGACCCGCTCAACGGCGCGAAGCCGATCCTGGCCTCCGACCTCGGCACCACCGGTGTCCGCGACCCGTACCTGACCTACAACCCCGACACGAAGAAGTACTACATCATCGCCACGGACCTCCGCGTCTTCGGCGGCGACCGGGGCCCCAGCACCTGCGACACCTGGTGCTACTGGACCACCAAGGGCAGCACGAAGATGAACGTCTGGGAGTCGAGCGACCTCGTGTCGTGGAGCGACGTCCGCCAGTTCGACGTGGCGCTCGACGCCGCGGGGACGAAGAAGCTCGAGGCCGGCATGATGTGGGCTCCCGAGGCCACGTGGGTGCCGGACTACGCGGGACCCGGCAAGGGCGCGTTCGTCGTCTACTGGTCCTCGACGGTCTACCCGACCGCGGCGCACACGCCGGGCACCGGATCCTCCCGCGTGCTCTGGGGAGCGACCACGGACTTCACGCAGGCCACCTACTCGTACGGCGGCACCTTCATCGACACCGGGGCCGACACGATCGACACCACGCTGATCCAGGACTCCGGCACGACCTACCGGATCTCGAAGGACAACGGCACCGGCAAGGGCATCTACATGGAGTCGACCACCTCGGCGACCTGGTGGCTGCCGACGACCTCGTGGACGCAGATCCAGTCGCGCATCGGCGCGGTGTGGTCCGGCGGCAACCCCGGTGGGGTCGAGGGCCCCGCGGTGTTCAAGGACCACGGCGAGGACACCTGGTACCTGTACGTCGACGTGATCCCCGCGACCGGCTACAAGCCGATGGTGACGAACGACCTCGACACGGGCTGGACCCAGCTCACCGACCCGGGCTTCTCGCTCGCCTCGTCGACCAAGCACGGCGGCATCGTCTCGCTGACCGCGGGGCAGTACGCCGAGGTCCGCTCGGCCGACGCCGCCTCCGCGGTCCGCTCGGACCTCGGCGAGGTGACGGTCGCCTCCGGCACCGACGCCGCGGCGGCTCTGCCCGCCCGCGCCGACGTCGTGCTCGCCTACAACCGGGGCACCGCCTCGCAGCCGGTCACCTGGAACACCTCCGCGGTGGCGACGGCGCCCGGCCGCTACTCCGTCACCGGAGTCGTCCGCACGATCGGTGCGAACGACAACCAGTGGGTGGGCGCGAACGGATCGACGGCCTACAACGCCGCCGACCGTCGGCTCTCGAGCTCCACGGCCGTCACGGTCACCGCGACCGTGGTGGTGACGGCACCGACCTCGACGCTCACCGCGTCCACCCGCTGCGTCGCGGGCAAGGTCGTCCTCACCGGAGTGGTGAAGAACACGGGCACGACGCCCCTCTCGGTCGTCATCCGCTCGCCGTTCGGCGCCTCGCAGACGCTGACCGCCGCCCCCGGCGCCAGCGCCTCGGCCGCCTTCACCACCCGTCAGGCCTCGGTCCCGGCCGCCTCGCTCACCGCGGGCGCCCTGACCGCGGCCTACCCGGCGCGCACCTGCTGACGCACGCGCGCCGCTGACGCCGAGACGGCCCGCCCCCGCCGAGACACCGCCCCACTGCGGTGCCTCGGCCGGGAGCGGGCCGTCTCGGCGTCGAGCGCCTCGGAGCTCCGCGGCGGCTGCCCCACATCCCGGCACGGCAGGCTGTACGGATGAGCGCGCCTGGAACCACCGACCCCCTCGACCACGTCCGCGTGCGCGGCGCCCGCGAGAACAACCTCCGGAGCATCGACGTCGACGTGCCGCGCGACGCCCTCGTCGCCTTCACGGGGGTCTCGGGATCGGGCAAGAGCTCGCTCGCCTTCGGCACGCTCTACGCGGAGGCGCAGCGCCGCTACTTCGAGTCGGTCGCCCCCTACGCGCGGCGGCTGATCGACCAGGTCGGCGTGCCGGACGTCGACTCTATCGAGGGCCTGCCGCCGGCCGTCGCCCTCCCGCAGCGGCGCTCCGGAGGCTCGGCCCGCTCCACGGTCGGCAGTGCGACGACGCTCTCGAGCGTGGTGCGGATGGTGTTCTCGCGCATCGGCGCCTACCCCGAGGGCGCGCCGATGCTGCTCGCAGAGGACTTCTCGGCCAACACCGTGCAGGGCGCATGCCCCAGCTGCCACGGCATCGGCCGGGTCTACGACGTCCCCGACGAGCTGATGGTGCCGGACGACTCCCTCTCGATCCGCGACGGGGCGCTCGCCGCCTGGCCGACCGCCTGGCACGGCAAGCAGCTGCGCGACAGCCTGATCTCGCTCGGCCACGACATCGACGCTCCGTGGCGCGATCTGCCCGCGGAGGACCGCGACTGGATCCTGCACACGCCCGACTCGCCGCAGGTCCCCGTGTGGACCGACCGCTCGCCCGCGGAGGTGCGCGCCTCCGTGGCCGCCGGGGACGAGCCGCGCTACATGAGCACGTTCCTCGGGGTGCGCCGCTACGTGCTCGACACCTTCGCCGGCTCGAAGAGCGCCCGGATGCGCGAGCGCGCGGCCTCGTTCGTCGTCAGCGTCGCCTGCCCGGTGTGCGGCGGCCGGAGGCTGAAGCCCGACGCGCTCGCCGTCACCTTCGAGGGGCTCGACATCACCGAGCTGTCGGCGCTCCCGCTCGAGGAGCTGGTCGTCGTCGCGCGGCGCGTGCTGGAGCCCGGCTGGACCCCGGCCGACGGCGCTCCGCAGACCCGCCTGGCCGCGCAGCGGCTGGTCGAGGACCTCGTCGCCCGCCTCGCGCCGATCGTCGACCTGGGCCTCGGCCACCTCTCGCTCGACCGCTCCACGCCGACACTCTCCTCGGGGGAGCTCCAGCGGATGCGCCTCGCGACGCAGGTGCTCTCGCGCCTCTTCGGCGTCGTCTTCGTGCTCGACGAGCCGTCCACGGGCCTGCACCCCGCCGACACGGAGGCGCTGCTCGGCATCCTGCGGACCCTGCGGGCGACCGGCAACACCGTCTTCTTCGTCGAGCACTCCCTCGACGTCATCCGCGAGGCCGACTGGATCGTCGACATCGGCCCGGGCGCGGGGTCGGGGGGCGGCACCGTCGTCTACTCCGGCCCGCTCGACGGCCTGCCGGGCGCCCGCGACTCCGTCACCCGCCGCTACCTCTTCCCCGAGGGCGACCCGGCGCCGCTGCGCTCCCGCCGCACCGCGGAGCAGTGGATCGAGCTCGCCGGCGTCTCGCGGCACACCCTCGACGACCTCTCCGTCGCGTTCCCGGTCGGGGTGCTCACCGCGGTCACCGGTGTCTCCGGATCGGGCAAGTCGACGCTCGTGAACCAGGCGCTGCCCGATCTGCTGCGCGCCTCGCTCCGCGCCGACGTCGCCGAGGACGCGCCGGCGGAGGAGGGCGGGGAGGCGGACCCGCTGCTCGACGCGGCGGCGGCGGCGACCCGCGGCACCGCCTCCGGGCCCGCGGACCGCCTGCGCCGGGTGGTGCAGGTGACCCAGACCCCGATCGGCCGGACCTCGCGCTCGAACGTCGCGACGTACACGGGCCTGTTCGACCGGGTGCGGACGCTCTTCGCGGCCACCCCGGAGGCGAAGCGCCGCCGCTTCTCGGCGAGCCGCTTCTCCTTCAACCTGCCCAGCGGGCGCTGCCCCGTCTGCAGGGGCGAGGGCTCCGTGGAGGTGGAGCTGCTGTTCCTCCCGACCGTCGAGGCGCCCTGCTCGGCGTGCGGCGGCACGCGGTACAACGACGAGACCCTCGAGGTCACCCTGGGCGGCCGGACGATCGCCGACGTCCTCGCGCTGAGCGTCGCCGATGCGCGCGAGGCCTTCGCCGAGGACCGCGATGTCGCCCGCCACCTCGACGCGCTGGTGGACGTGGGGCTCGGCTACGTCTCGCTCGGCCAGCCGGCGCCCGAGCTGTCCGGGGGAGAGGCGCAGCGGGTGAAGCTCGCCTCGGAGCTGCGTCGCGCCCAGCGCGGGGACACGCTCTACCTGCTCGACGAGCCGACGTCGGGCCTGCACCCCGCCGACGCCGACCGCCTGCTCGAGCACCTGCAGCACCTGGTCGACGCGGGCAACACGGTGATCGTCGTCGAGCACGACATGCGCGTCGTCGCCGACGCGGACTGGGTCGTGGACCTCGGCCCGGGGGCGGGCCGGGCCGGCGGCTCGGTGGTCGCGACGGGCACTCCGGAGGAGGTCGCCGAGGCCGCGGGCAGCCGCACCGCTCCGTACCTCCGGGCGGCTCTGGACCGGCGCCGCTGAGCACCCGAGGGCCCTGTCAGTCCTCTCACCGAAACCTCACCGAAAACAGTTGTTAACGGTAACATTCGAGGCGGCCCGCCCCCCTGGGCCGGATTTCTCAACGACGAGAGGCCTCACGAATGAGACGACGACTCCCCCTGGCCACCGTGGCGGTGATGGCGCTGACGGCGGGTCTCCTGTCGGTCGGCCCCACGGCCCAGGCCGCCCCCACCACCTCGCTCGACGCCGCGAAGGTGCTCGAGCTCCCGTTCGACGGGTCGCTCGCCGACACCAGCGGTCGTGGTACCGCCCTCGGGATGCAGAAGGGCACCGCCTCCTACGGCACCGGCCTGAACGGCCGGGCGTTCGAGTTCACCGGATCGAACGCGATCTCGCTCGGCACTGCGGCGGCGCTGCAGCCCGCCGACCTCACCGTCTCGTTCTGGTACAAGCCGACCAGCGCGATGACCGGTGAGCAGGTCTTCACCTGGAACAAGACCGCCTACAACTCCGACGGCTGGTACCTCACCTCCGAGGGCGACGGCACTCCGCTCGCCCTCTCGATCGGCCCGTCCGGCGGTCAGCCGTACAAGGTCGCCGTCGAGACCGCCCGCTCCGGCTTCTTCCCCGCGGGGGAGTGGACGCACGTGGTCGCCACGTACGACAAGAGCACCAAGGCCGTCGCCTTCTACCGCAACGGGGTGAAGCAGACCGCCGTCGTCAAGACCGCGCCGTCCTCCTCCGCGTCCGGCGTCCTCGGCTCCGAGAGCACGTCGACGAAGACCCTCGGCTTCAACGGCCCCCAGTACAACGGCGCGCACCTGCGCGGCCTGCTCGACGACTACGCGCTCTACAACGGCGTCGCGACCACCACCGACGTCGTCGCCCTGACGAAGGCCGGCAACCCCTCCTTCGACCCCGCGAGCATCGCCCGGGCCGACCTCGAGCTGGTCGCCCCGCCCGCGAGCACCAGCACCGGCTTCACCCTGCCCACCGTCGGCGCGAAGGGGTCCGCCCTCAGCTGGACCTCCTCCGACCCGGCGACCGTCGCGATCAGCGGAGGCACGGCCGCGGTCACGCCGCCCACCGGCTCCGCGACGCAGGTCGTCCTCACCGGCTCCGCCACCTACGGGGGCAGCACCGCGGTCACGAAGACCTACACTCTCCAGGTGCAGCCCCGGGGAGTGAAGACGTCGAACTACCTTCTGGAGGCCGGCCTGTCCGACGTCTCCGTGCAGGACCCCTACCTCGAGAACGGGGAGCAGCAGACCGTCGAGTACCTGCTGAGCCTCGACCCCGAGATGTTCCTCTACTCCTTCTACCGCGAGGCCGGGCTCACGCCGACCACCAGCGGCGGATACGGGGGTTGGGAGCGCGAGAACGGCACCCGGTTCCAGGGCCACTTCTTCGGCCACTACCTCTCGGCGCTCTCGCAGGCCTACGCGACCGAGGAGGACGCGGCCACCAAGGCGGCTCTGCTCGCGAAGCTCACCGCTTCCGTCGACGGTCTGAAGAAGGTCCAGGACGCCTACGCGCTGAAGGACCCCGCGAACGCCGGCTACGTCTCGCCGTTCCCGACCCGCTACCTCCCCTCGGGCGGCGACGGCCTGCTCGTCCCCTTCTACAACCTGCACAAGGTGCTCGCAGGCCTCCTCGACGCCCACGACCAGGCGCCCGACGCCGTCTCGCAGAAGGCGCTCACCGTCGCCGGCGGCTTCGGCAGCTGGATCACCGCCTGGGCGGGCCGCCAGGCCAACCCCGGGCAGCTCCTGAACACGGAGTACGGCGGAATGAACGAGGCGCTCTACCGCCTGTACGAGACCACGCACGACCCGGCCCACAAGCGCGCGGCCGAGTACTTCGACGAGACCGCGCTGTTCCAGAAGCTCGCGAACAACGAGGACGTCCTCAACGGGCTGCACGCGAACACGACCGTCCCGAAGCTGATCGGCGCGCTGAAGCGCTACCGCGTCTTCACCGACGACCCGGCGCTCTACGCCACGCTCACCGCCGCGGAGAAGTCGGATCTCGACATGTACCGCCGTGCCGCCGAGAACTTCTGGCGCATGGTCGACGAGACCCACACCTACGCCAACGGCGGCAACAGCCAGTCCGAGCACTTCCACGCACCCGGCACCCTGTACGAGTACGCCACGAACGGCCAGACCACCGGCTACGGCGAGAACTCGACCTCCGAGGGCTGCAACATCTACAACATGCTCAAGCTCACCCGGGCGCTGTTCCAGGTGACCGAGGACGTGAAGTACGCCGACTTCTACGAGGAGACGTTCATCAACGGCGTCCTCTCGGTGCAGAACCCGGACACCGGCATGGTGACCTACTTCCAGCCGCAGACCGCGGGCTACGCCAAGGTCTTCGGGCACGAGCTCGACGAGTTCTGGTGCGACCACGGCTCGGGTATCGAGAGCTTCACCAAGCTCGGCGACTCGATCTACTTCGAGAAGCCGAAGACCGTCTTCGTGAACCAGTTCCGCTCCTCGGTCCTCCGCTCCTCCGCGAACAACCTCCGGCTGACCCAGACGGCGGACATCCCGAGCACGGACACGGCGACCCTGAGGGTCGAAGCGCTGGCCGGAGGAGCCGTGGCCGCGGACACGACCCTCAAGCTGCGCGTGCCGTCCTGGATCGACGGAGCGCCGACGCTCACCGTGAACGGTGCCGTCCGTGCCGTCACGGCCCAGGCCGGATACGTCTCGGTCGCCGTCGCCGCCGGTGACGTGCTGACCTGGAAGCTGCCCGCCGCGGTCAGCGCGGTCGCGGACACGGAGAACCCCGACTGGACCGCGTTCCGCTACGGACCGGTGCTGCTGGCGACCGAGCTCAACCGCTCGAACGTCGAGGCGTCCTACGTCGCCGGCGTCCTGGTGCGCATGGGCACGGCCGACAAGTCCGTGAACTCGAACGTCGTCGTCGCGGACTCCGCGGCCTGGAAGTCCGCGGTCCGCGGCAACCTGGTCCGCCTGCCCGACGGCGCGGACGGCAACGGCCGCACGACGATGCGCTTCGGCATGAAGAACGTCGACGCCGCGTCCGCCGCCCGGGTGTTCACTCCGTACTACAGCCTCTACAACGCCCGCTACGCGACCTACATGACCCTGATCGAGCCCGACTCGGCCGCGGCCCAGGAGCTGATCCGGACGCAGAAGGAGCAGCTGCGCGTCGACGAGACGACGATCGACTCCCTCACCTCCTTCGACAACAACAACAGCGAGGCCGACAAGAACTACAAGACCGCGCGGTCCTCGGTGGGGACCTGGCGCGGCGAGGGGTACCGCGACGGCGAGCGCTCGGCGGAGGCGTACTTCCAGTACGACATGATCGTCGACCCGGCTCTGCCGGCGAACTACCTCGGGGTCCGCTACTACGGCGGCGACGCGGGACGCACCTTCGACGTCTACCTCAACGACGTGAAGCTCAAGACCGAGGTGGTCTCGGGAGCGGCCGGAGCGACGAGCTGGTACGTCCAGTACGACCGGATCCCGGCGTCGATCCTCAGCGGTCTCGCCGCGAAGGACAGCTACAAGCGCGACCAGAGCGGGAAGTACGTGCTCGACGCGAAGGGGCAGAAGATCCCCGTCGTCACGGTGCGCTTCCAGGGCACCGGATCCAGCTACGTCGGCGGTGTCTTCGGGGTCTACACGACCGAGTCGACCACCTACGCTGCGGACCCGGAGCTGACGAAGCTCTCCTCCGACGTCGGGACGCTCTCGCCGGCTCTCGCCGCCGGGGTCAGGGACCACACGCTCACGGTGCCGGCCGGCACGACGAGCGTCTCGCTCGACCTGGACCCGGCCGTGCCCAGCGGCCTGGTGAAGGTCGACGGCGTGCTGATCGACGACACCCTCCGCCGCACGGTGCCGCTCGCGGCGTCGGGCACGACGAGCGTGGTCGTCGAGTCGTCGGCGCAGGACCACACGACGACAGCGACCTACCGCCTCTCCATCGTCCGCGCCTCCGCGGCGACGGTACCGACGACCGTGGCGGCCACCAGCCGCTGCGTGGCGGGCAAGGTCGTGGTGACGGTCTCCGCTCGGAACGACGCGAAGGTCCCGGCGGCGATCACCATCGCGTCCTCCTGGGGCTCGAAGGCGTTCACCGGGATCGCTCCCGGGTCGAGCGCCTCGCACGCCTTCACCACCCGCTCCGCCTCGGTGGCCGCGGGCTCGGCGACGGTGACCGCGACGGCGACCGTGGACGGAGCATCGGTGACCACCACGAAGCAGGCCGCGTACTCCGCTCTCACCTGCAAGTGACGTGACGACGACGGCCGCCGGGGATCGCCCCGGCGGCCGTCGTCGTCAGTCGGAGGTGCGGTAGAGGCCCTGGAGCAGCCCGATGACGTCGCCCAGGAGGGGCGGCGGGTCGCTCCGGATCCACGCGGCGTGCACGGGGACCGGCGGGGCGTCGCGGACGACCCGGTAGGCGAGGCCCTGCCGTCGGTACTGGCTCACCGTCGATTCCGCGGTCACTCCGCGGGCGGAGCCGCTGCTGATCACCGTGAGCCAGTCGTCGACGTCGGTCGTCGGGACGGTGATCCGCGGCCGGTCGTGCTCGGGCCAGAGGTCGAGCCGGGTGCTCCCGGTCCGGTCGTCGAGCGCGAGCGGAGCGGTCGCCACCTGGGCGAGGGTGACCGTGCGCTTCGCGGCGAGCGGGTCGTCGACGGACAGGGCGCAGTAGCGCTTCTCGGTGCCGATCAGAGCCGACTCGACGTCCGCAGCCGGAGATCCGCGCCGGAGGATCGCGAGGTCGCTGAGGCCCTCCGCGAGCCCCGCGGTGGGCGTGTTGGAGCGGATCAGCCGCAGCTCGTGGCGGGGGAGCGCCGCGGCCCAGCGGCGCTGGAACTCCTGGGTGTGCTCGCCGAGAGCCGACCAGGCGTAGCCGATCCGGATCGTGTCCGTTCCGGCCGCCGCCTCCTCGCGCAGATCGTCGACGACGGCCAGGACGCGGCGGGCGTGCCGCAGCACCCGCTCGCCCGCCGGCGCGAGCTCGACGCTGCGGGTCGTCCGGTGGAGGAGCCTTCGTCCGAGGACGGACTCGAGCGCCGCGACGTTGCGGGAGACCGCCGTCTGGGAGATGCCGAGGTCGATCCCCGCGTCGGTGAAGGTCCCGGCGTCCACGACGCCGACGAACGACCGGAGGTGGCGCAGTTCCAGATCCATGACCGCATCCTATTCATGCGGTTCCCGCATCGATCGGACCGGTTATGCATTGTGAGCCGGGGCCGGACGGCTCGCAGACTTCCGGCATGACGAAGCAGCTCCCCGGCGACGGACGGACCGTCGGCGTCGCGACCGCCCTCGCGAGCGCCCTCTCGAATCAGCTCGGGGCGGCCTCCGGGACTCTGGCCTTCCCGGTCCTGGGATCCGTCGGAGTGGTCGCCGTCCGGCAGATCGTCGCCGCGCTGATCCTCCTCCCGGTCGTGCGGCCGCGGATCCGCGACCTGACCCGCGCGCAGTGGTGGCCCGTCCTGCTCCTCGCCGTGGTGTTCGGAGCGATGAACCTCACGCTCTACGCGGCCATCGACCGCATCGGGCTGGGGCTGGCGGTGACCCTGGAGTTCTGCGGGCCGCTGGCGGTCGCGCTCCTCGGCTCCCGGAGCAGGACCAGCGCGCTCTGCGCCCTCGTCGCCGGAGCGGGCGTCGTCGCGATCGCCGGGCCGAGGCCCTCGTCCGACCAGCTGGGGATCGCGCTCGGTCTCGCGGCCGCGTGCTGCTGGGCCGCGTACATCCTGCTCAACCGGATCATCGGACTCCGTCTGCCCGGAGCGCAGGGGACCGCCACGGCGACCGGGATCTCCGCCGCCGTCTTCCTGCCCGTCGCCGTCTGGACGCTCGTCTCGACGCGCCCCGACGCGGGCACCGTGCTCCTGGCGGTCGGCGCCGGCGTCCTGGCGACGGCCGTCCCGTTCGTGGCCGACGTGATCGCGCTCCGGAGGCTCCCGGCGAGCGTGTTCGGGACGCTCATGAGCGCCAACCCCGTCCTGGCCGCCCTCATCGGCGCGGTCGTGCTCGGGCAGGACGTCGGCGCGGCCGGATGGATCGGCATCGCCCTCATCGTCACCGCGAACGCGGCGGTCCTCCGGCGGGGGCGTCGCGCGCGGTGAGGCCCGGCGGCGGGCCGAGCGAGAGGTGATCCCGTCGAGATGCCGCCGCTGTGCGTTACCTGTTCGTTATGAAAAAGGCGCCTACACGACCAAACCAGGGACACCCTGGGAAACGGCAGGTCGCGGGAGAAAACTCTCCTCCATGAACCAGACAGCGGCACCCGTGCGCGAGCATCGAGCTCTCTACTTCCTGCTCGCCGCCCTCGCGGGCATCGTCACGGGCGGAGTCCTCCTCGCCGTCGCCGAGCTCATCGCCCTCGCGGTCGCCCGCACCGCGAGCCCCGTGCTCGCGCTCGGCGCCTTCATCGTCGACATCGTCCCGCGCCCGCTCAAGGAGTTCGCGATCGAGACGTTCGGCGAGAACGACAAGACCTTCCTGCTCGGCAGCGTGGGCGCCGCGGTCGTCGTCGCCGCCGCGATCGCCGGAGTGCTCCAGCTGGTCCGCCCGCCGCTCGGCCAGGTGCTGCTCGTGATCGCCGGCGGCCTCTCGATCGCCGCCATCGTGACCCGCACGGGAGCGTCGCCGCTCGCTGCGGTGCCCACGCTGGTCGGACTCGTCGTCGCCGTCGTCGTCATGCACCTCCTCTTCACGCGCCTGCGCGGCTGGCGTGCGGCCCGGGTCTCGGAGGCCAGGGGAACATCCTCCGAGGCCCGTCCGGGCGCCCTCGAGCGCCGCGGCTTCTTCCGCATCGCGCTGATCTCCGCCGTCGGCGCGGCCGTCGTCGGCACCGGTGCCCGCCTGGTCAACGCGGCGACCTCCTCCCTCGCCGGTGTCCGCGACGCCCTGCGCCTGCCGTCCCCGCGCAGCACCGTCTCGGTCCCCGCGGGCGCCGAGCTCGACATCGAGGGCATCACCCCGCTCTACACGCCGAACGCCGACTTCTACCGCGTCGACACCGCCCTCACCGTGCCCAACCTGGACCCGTCGGCCTGGTCGCTGAAGATCACCGGCATGGTCGACCGCGAGGTGACGCTCAACCTCCAGCAGATCTTCGACATGGGCCTCGACGAGTACGGCATCACCCTCACCTGCGTCTCGAACCAGGTCGGCGGCAACCTCGTCGGCAACGCCAAGTGGCTCGGCGTCCCCCTGCGCGACGTGCTGAAGATGGCCGGCGTGCAGAGCGGAGCCGACATGCTCCTCTCCACCAGCAGCGACGGCTACACGGCGTCCACCCCGATCACCGCGGTCACGGACGAGAACCTCGACGCGATCCTCGCCGTCGGCATGAACGGCGAGCCCCTCCCGTTCGAGCACGGCTTCCCGGTGCGGATGATCGTGCCCGGCCTCTACGGCTACGTCTCGGCCACCAAGTGGCTCACCGAGCTCAAGGTCACCACCTTCGAGGCCGACCAGGCCTACTGGACCCCGCGCGGCTACTCCGCCGAGGCCCCCATCAAGATGTCCTCGCGGATCGACACCCCGCGGATCGGCGTCCCCGTCACCTCGGGCGCTCTCAAGATCGCGGGCGTCGCCTGGGCGCAGAGCATCGGCATCGAGAAGGTCGAGGTGAGCATCGACAACGGCGACTGGCAGGAGGCGACGCTCTCGACCCCGGTCAACCTCGACACCTGGGTGCAGTGGTTCGTCGACTGGGACGCCCAGCCCGGCTCGCACTACGTCGCGGTCCGCGCGGTCGACAAGAACGGCATGGTCCAGATCGAGGACCGCGCGCCGGTCGCGCCCGACGGATCCTCCGGCTGGCAGCGCACGCTCATCAACGTCACCTGACGCCCTGCGGAGGCGCCGATCCCCGGGGGTCGGCGCCTCCGGTGCGTCCGGCGTCCGTCGCGACGACGCCCCCGCAGTGCGGACGGCCCTGACGCGACGTCGCCTCCGCGGCAGGCACCGCGGCACGTCCCGGCCCGGCGCGCAAGCCTCCGCGGCGGCGCAGCCCGCGAGGAGGCGCCGCTCTAGCCTTCGAGGATGCGCTCCCGGCTCCTCCACCTCCGCGAATCCTTCTGGTTCCTCCCCGCCCTGTTCGGCGTCCTCGCCGTCGGGCTGGCGCTGGGGCTGGTCGAGGTCGACCACCTGCTGGTCCGCGCCGGCGTCAGCGACATCCCCCTGATCGAGGACCTGTCGCCGACCGGCGGCCGGGCGATCCTCTCGGCGATCGGCGGGACGATGCTGGGCGTCGCCGCGACCTCGTTCTCGATCACGATCTCGGTGCTGGCGACCACGTCCTCCGCCTACGGGCCCCGGCTGGTCCGCAACTTCATGGCCGACCGCGGCAACCAGGTCGTCCTGGCGGTACTCACCTCCACGTTCCTGTACTCGCTGATCGTGCTGCGCGCGGTGCACACGGAGGAGGACGCGTCGCTGACGTTCGTGCCGGTGGTGGCCGTCTCGTTCTCGGTGCTGCTCGCGGTGGGCGACGTCGCGGTGCTCGTCTACTTCATCCACCACATCGCGCTGTCGGTGCAGGTGACGACGCTGCAGCAGCGGGTGCTCGGCGAGCTCGTCGACGTGATCGAGCGACTGCATCCGGAGGACGGTGAGGAGCCGGTGGACGCGGAGGAGGCCCTGCCGCCGGCGGGGCGCGAGCCGGTCGTGCTGCGGGCGGTGCGCGGCGGCTACGTCGAGCAGCTCGAGATCGAGCGGCTGGTCGCCCTGGCCCGCAGCGGCGACGCGCGGCTCCGGGTGCTCGCGCTGCCCGGCGACCACGTCCTCGTCGGCGACCCGGTGCTCGAGGTCCTGGAGGGGTCCGTCGCCCAGGAGGAGGCGGTCGCCGCGGTCGTCGTCGCCGACGCCCGCACCCCGCACCAGGACCTCCGCTACGCCGTCCAGCAGGTGGTCGAGATCGGAGTCCGCGGGCTCGCGACCGGCACGAACGACCCGTACACCGCGGTCGGCGCCGTCGAGGCCCTGACCAGCGCGCTCGTCGACCTCTGCGGCCGGCCGGAGGCGCGCGGCCGCTACTCCGACGCCGACGGAGTCGTCCGCCTGGTCGTCCCGTGGCCTCGAGCGGGCGAGCTTCTGGCCGACGTGTTCCTCGCCCTGCGCTCGTACGCGATGGAGCAGCCGCTCGTCGTCCGCGCCGGCGTGCGCCTCGCCGAGCGGCTCGCGGTCGTCGCCCGCGGGGGTACCCGCGTCGAGCTGCACCGCCAGGTCCAGGCGTTCGCCGCCGCGCACGCCGCCGCCGACGGCGACGCCCTCGAAGCGCCGGCCCTGCGCGCGTCGCTCGCCGCGCTCGAGGCGCGCCTCGCGGCCTGAAGCCGGCCTGTCGGATGCTCCGGGAGGCCGCACCGCCAATGGAGTGCTCGAATCGATTCGAGTAGGCTCGGCGCATGACAGAGAACACCACTGAGCTGCGCGCGGGGGTCGTCGGCCTCGGCTTCGCCGGCACCACCCACCTCGACGCCTTCCAGTCCCTGCCCGGCGCCCGCGTCGTCGCGCTCGCCGGCCAGGAGGAGGCGCGCCTGCACGAACTCGGCGCGACCCGCGGCGTCCCCGACCTCTACGCCGACTGGGAGGACCTCGTCGCCCGCGACGACCTCGACGTCGTCTCCATCGGCGTCCCGAACCACCTGCACCACCCGATCGCCGTGGCCGCGCTCGCGAGCGGCAAGCACGTCTTCTGCGAGAAGCCGCTCGCCACCACCGCTGAGCTGGCGGCCGAGATGGTCGAGGCCGCCCGCACGAACGACCGGGTGCTCGAGATCGCGTACAACCACCGCCGCCGCGCCGACGTCGCCTTCCTCCGCGACTACCTCGACGACGCGCCGCTGGGCGACGTCTACCACGCCCGCGCGAGCTGGCAGCGGCGCACCGGCATCCCCGGCATCGGCTCCTGGTTCACCAGCAAGGAGCTCGCCGGCGGCGGCCCGCTGATCGACCTCGGCTCCCACGTGCTCGACATCGCGCTGCACCTGCTCGACGAGCCGCGCGTGACCAGCGTCTCGGCGGTCGCGTACGGCGAGATCGGCCGCTCCGGCCGCGGAGGGCGCCCGCACGGCGTCGCCGCCACCGGCACGCACGCGTTCGAGGTGGAGGACTTCTCGAGCGCCCTGCTGCGCCTCGACAACGGCCGCTCGCTCCAGCTCGACGCCTCCTGGGCGAGCTACTCGAAGGTCGACGAGGACATCGAGGTCGAGCTGCTCGGCTCGGCCGGGGGCGCGCGCCTCCACATCGCCGACTACGCCACGGAGGGGACTCTGACGCTCTACTCCGAGGTCGCCGGAGCGCCGACCGTCTCGCACCCCGACGTGAAGGTCCCCGCCGGGCACCACCGCTCCGTCATCGCCGAGTTCCTGGAGGCCATCGCCTCGGGAGCCGACGCGCCCGCGGGCGGCCCACGCTACTCCGGCCACTACGGCGAGTACGCGCTGCACCGCAGCCGGGTGGTCGACGCGATCTACCGCTCCGCCGCCGAGAAGCAGGAGGTGGCGGTCGCATGAGCGCCCCGATCGAGGTCCTCGTCTGGAACGAGTTCCGCCACGAGACCCGCGGCGACGAGACCGTGCTGCGCCACTACCCGGACGGCATCCACCGCGTCATCTCGGACGGACTCGCGGAGTCGCTCGGCGACGCCGTCTCGGTGCGCACCGCGACGCTCCCCGAGCCCGAGCACGGGCTCACCGAGGAGGCGCTCGCGACGACGGACGTGCTCCTGTGGTGGGGGCACATCGCGCACGAGGAGGTGTCGGACGAGGTCGTCCAGCGGGTTCAGCGGCACGTGCAGGAGGGGATGGGGATCCTGGTCCTGCACTCGGGCCACTACTCGTCGATCTTCAAGGCGCTCATGGGCACGACCTGCTCGCTGAGGTGGCGCAACGACCGCGACCGCGAGCTGGTCTGGACGATCGCGCCCACGCATCCGATCGCCGAGGGCGTGCCCAGCCCGCTGATCATCCCCGAGCAGGAGATGTACGGCGAGTACTTCGACATCCCGGTGCCGGAGGAGACGGTGTTCCTGTCGACCTTCACCGGCGGCGAGGTGTTCCGCTCCGGCGTGACCTACACCCGCGGCCTCGGGAAGGTCTTCTACTTCTCGCCCGGCGACCAGGACTACCCCGTCTACCACCACCCGGACATCCGGCGCGTGCTGGCGAACGCCGTCCGCTGGGCCCGCCCGACCCGTCCGCGCACGCCCCTCACGGCCGACCACCACCCCCGGGGCTGGTTCGAGTCCTGACGCGAGCTCCCGCGCCCTCCCCTCCCTCTCCGCGAGATGCCGCTCCGGTACGCGACACGCCGTGCCGGGCGCACCGACGTGGCGTCTCGCGGGGAGGTACTGGGGGGATGCAGCAGTCGGAGGGGCGCGAGCCGGACGAGGTGCGCCGGTACGGGGAGGCTCCGGAGCAGATCGCGGACGTCTTCCGCGGGGCGCCCGGCGGGGCGCGCCGGCCGGTCGTGCTCGTGCACGGCGGATTCTGGCGCGCGCGGTGGGACCGGCGGCACGCCCGGCCGCTCGCGGCGGCACTGGCCGACCGCGGGCACGACGTGCTCCTCCCCGAGTACCGGCGCACGGGCGACCCGGGAGGCGGCTGGCCGGGCACCGGCGACGACGTCCTGGCCGTGCTCGCGGCGCTCCCGGCACTGCTGCCCGGCGCCGGACCGGTCGCCCTCGTCGGCCACTCCGCCGGCGGTCACCTCGCCGTCTGGTCGCAGGCCGCCCGTCCGTCGCCGCACGTCGCCGCTGTGGTGGCACTGGCGGGCGTGCTCGACCTGGCCGCCGCCTCCGCCGACCGCCTCAGCGACGACGCCGTGGGGGAGCTCCTCGGCGGCGACCTCGCGCTGCTCCCGGGCGCCGACCCCGCGCAGATGCCAGCGCCCCCGCAGCCGACCACGCTGATCCACGGCGTACTCGACGAGGACGTCCCCGTCGCTTACAGCCGCCGATACGTCGACCGGCACCCCGCCGTGCAGCTGCACGAGCTCGCCGACGCCGACCACATGGCGCTCGTCGATACGACGACGGCAGCCTTCGCGATCCTCCTCGCCGCGCTCGCCTGACGCGCGATCGCACCCCCTCGCCCGTCGGCGTGCGCTGGGGACGGATCGCGACGCACCGCCCGCCGAGGCGCGACGGGAACAGGCCCCTAGAGGGCCGGCGGGTACAGGAAGAGCGGGACCTGCGCGGTGGGGAAGGTGCGGGTCACGTAGCTGTGCTTGCCGCCGTAGTTGTACTCCTCGAGGAGCACGGTGCCGTCGTCGTTGACCTTCTGCACGTACGAGACGTGGTTGTAGGTCCACCACGCGACGCAGCCGACGATCGGGACGCTGCTGGTCGCCCAGCCCTTCGCGGCCCAGTTGTCCGGCCACTCGTAGGCGCTGCCGCCGAGCGGGGTGATGTTCCCCCACGTGTACTTCCACGGCGCGGAGGTGCGGCCGGCGTCGCGGTTGAGGCGCCAGGCCACGAAGTCGACGCACTCGCGGTAGTAGTAGCCGAGGGGCGAGAGTCCGCCGCCGTCGTCGTCGATGGTCTCGTAGGGCCACGGGTAGTCGTCGCCGACCGCGCGGGTCTGCACGGTCGAGAACTCGCCGCCGTTGGATCCGGAGAGCACGGCCGCCTGGCGGCTGGCCTCGTCGAGCTGCGCCTGGGTCGGTGCGGCGAAGGCGTCGCGGACGGCGGTCTGGCCGGCGGCGTCGGAGGAGACGGTGAGGTTCTGGAGGCCGACCCGGTTCGCGGCGGCGCGGCCGGTCGCGGTGGCGGAGGAGCTGCGGGCGCCGTACGCGGGGATCGCGGCCGTGGCGAAGAGGCCGCCGACCACCGAGAACGTCCCGAAGGCCAGGGCGCGGCGGCTGAGGCCACGGGCTCGGGCGGGCTCGGCGGCGCGGGGAGCGACGGGGCGGGAGGCGGACGCGCGGCGCGGTGAGGCCGGGATCGACCGGGAGGCGGGGGAGGCGACGGCGGGGATCTCGACCGACACGGTCGGAGCGGTCGCCACGGCCGTTGCGGCGTCGACGGCGGTGGGCGCGGAGTCGCCAGCGCCTGCGGAAGCGGCGGAGTCGTCCGATCCGCTGCCCTCGACCGCGGTGCCGGCGGTCGCCGCGCCCGTCTCCGTCTCGGCCCGGGCCGCACGGCGCTCGGCCTCGCGGGCCTCGCGCCGGGTCAGGGGTGCAGTGGTCGGGGTGCCGGCACTCTCCTCAGGGGTGGGAATGCCTGGCTTCGACACGCGTGCGTTCTCCTCGGATGACGGTGGTGACGGGGGGTCGGGGGCCGGTGGGGATCCGGCGACGAGCCACTCTAGCCCGAGGCCCGCGCATAACGGAACGATCACGACGGATCCGGCACGGATGCTCCGACCGCTCGCGCCCGTGCGGTGCCAGGATGGGGCGCAACCGGGAAGGAGCTCCTCATGACCGCACCCACCCCCACCGGGCCCGTCCTCGTCGGCATCGTCGACGGCCAGCGACCCGAGGTCCTGCGCACCGCCGCCCGCGTCGCCGCCGACGCCGGAGCCGCCCTGCTGCTCGTGTCCGTCTCGGCCGATCCGTACCTCGTCGGCGAGTACGTCGATCCGATGACCGGCGGCATCCCGCTCGGCTTCGTCGGCGCCGCGGCCGACCGCGGCGAGGGCCCGTCCCTCCCGCCCGGGCTCCGCGAGACGGTCGAGCACGAGCTGGACGGCAGCACCGTGCAGTGGTCGCTGCGCGCGGCGCGGGGCGAGCCCGCCCTGGCGCTCGCCGAGGTCGCCGAGGAGGTCGACGCGCGGATGATCGTGGTCGGTACCCGCGACGCGGGCGTGCTCGCGAGCATCGCCGAGTTCCTCAGCGGGAGCGTCGCCGCCCACCTCGCGCACCGCCAGCACCGCCCCGTGCTCGTCGTCCCGCGCGCCGACCGCGACCCGTCGCGCCCGGCGCCCTGGGACCTCGCGGAGTGACGCGACCCCTCCACCTGCGCCCCTCCGCGATCCTCCTCGTCGCGGCGGGCGGAGCCGTCGGCACGGCTGCCCGCGCCGCGATCGGCGCCGCACTGCCCCCGTTGGGCGTCGTGCCGGTCGCGACGCTCGCCGTGAACCTGCCGGGCGCGTTCCTCCTGGGCCTCCTGCTCGAGGCGCTGGCGCGGCGCGGGCCGGACGAGGGCGGGCGCCGCACCCTGCGCCTCCTGCTCGGCACCGGCGTGCTGGGCGGATTCACGACCTACAGCACCTTCTCGCTCGACACGGTCGCGCTGCTCGAGGGCGGCCACGTCGTGGAGTACCTGCTCTACACCGGCGGCACGCTCGTGCTGGGCGTGCTCGCCGCGGCGCTGGGCATCGCGGTCGCGGGGCGGCGGAGGGCGGCGGCGTGACGCCCGGCCTGCTGCTCGCGGTCGCTCTCGCGGGCGGAGTCGGAGCGGCCGCACGGCTCGTCGTCGACGGGGTCGCGCGGTCGCTCGTGCCGGCGCGCTGGCCGGTCGGCACCGCGCTGATCAACGTCAGCGGGTCGCTGCTGCTCGGAGTCGTCACCGGGCTCGTGCTGGCCGGTGTCCTCGACCCGGTGTGGCGGGCCGTGCTCGGGACGGGCGTGCTCGGCGGCTTCACGACGTTCAGCACGGCGAGCGTCGAGACCGCGCGGCTGCTGCTCGACCGGCGCTGGGCGGCCGGCCTGGGGTACGGCGTCGGCACGGCGGCGCTCGCCGTCGCGGCGGCCGCCGCGGGCCTCGCGCTGACGGGCGTCCGGCTGTCCTGAGCATCGCGGCGGGCGAACCGGAGCGGCACGTGGCTCCGCACGCCCGGCACCGCGCGCAGCAGCGACGACAGCATGTGCCGGTAGAGGGGC
>NZ_PSWK01000040.1:0-21544 GCF_002932735.1 Rathayibacter sp. AY1B7 | reverse complement strand
GCCCCGCCCCGTCTCCCGGAGGACCCATGGACATCGACCGCCTCGCCACCCGCTACGAGATCGCCCTGCCCGCCTGGATCGGTGACGCCCTCCGCGACGTCCCCGAGGTCCTCCCGAACCTCGAGGACCGGATGGCCCTCGTGCACGCGCTCGCCGACCGCAACTTCCGCGAGGGGAACGGCGGCCCGTTCGCGGCGATCGTCGTCGAGCGCGACTCCGGTCGTCTCGTCTCGGTCGGAGTGAACGTCGTCCTCGGCAGCGGGGTCTCGTCCGGCCACGCCGAGGTGACGGCGCTCGGTCTCGCGCAGACCGCGCTCGGCACCTGGGACCTCGGCGGCGAGGGCCTCCCCGCGCACGACCTGGTCGTCAACTGGCGCCCGTGCGTGCAGTGCTACGGAGCGACGATGTGGTCGGGGGTGCGCCGCCTGGTCGTCGCGGGCTCCGGCCCCGAGCTCGAGGAGATCAGCACCTTCGACGAGGGGCCGATGCGCGAGGACTGGGCCGCGCAGTTCGAGGCCCGCGGCATCGAGGTCGTCGACGGCGTACTCCGCGACGAGGCCCTCGACGTGTTCCGCGCCTACCGCGCCTCCGTCGACTCCGGCGAGGTGCTCGTCTACAACGCCCGCGCCGACTCCTGATATCGCGGCGGGTCCGGTCCTCGCATCGGTTCCGCGCCGGACGCACGGGAGCCCCGCCTCAGCGAGGCCCCGTGCGGTCCTGAGCTGCCGGCCGCTGGATGCGGTCAGCGGCGGCTCAGCGCCACCAGTCGTCGAACATCGACAGCGGCACCTGGCGCTTGTGCTCGGTCGCGGCGTACCGCGCCTCGATGGCCTCGGCGACGGCCCGGTCGACCTCGCCGCCCTCGAGGTACGTGTCGAGGTCGGCGTAGGTGAGCCCGAGGTTCGTCTCGTCGGTCTGGCCGGGGTTGTCGTCGAGCAGGTCCGCCGTCGGCGCCTTCTCGTAGAGCCGGGCCGGTGCGTCCAGGTGCTCGAGGAGCGAGCGCCCCTGCCGCTTGGTGAGACCGGTGAGCGGGAGGACGTCGGCGCCGCCGTCGCCGTACTTCGTGAAGAAGCCGGTGACCGCCTCGGCCGCGTGGTCGGTCCCGACGACGAGCATCCCGGCCTGGCCGGCGATCGCGTACTGCGCGATCATCCGCATCCGCGCCTTCACGTTGCCCTTCACGAAGTCGCTGATCGGCTCGTCGACCGCGTCGCCGAATGCTGCGGCCACGCCGTCGACGCCCTGGTGGATGTCGAAGACGACCTGGCGGTCCGGGCGGATGAACGTGAGGGCGAGCTGGGCGTCCTCCTCGTCGGCCTGCACCTTGTACGGCAGGCGGACCGCGATGAAGGAGGCGTCGCCGCCGCTCGCGCGGACCTGCTCGACCGCGAGCTGGCAGAGGCGCCCGGCGAGGCTCGAGTCCTGGCCGCCGCTGATGCCGAGGACGAGGCCCTTCGCGCCGGTGCTGCGGAGGTAGTCGGCGAGGAATCCGCTGCGCCGTTCGACCTCGACGGCCGGATCGACGGCGGGGGAGACGTGGAGCTCGGAGATGATCTGCTGTTGGACGTCGCGCACGGCTTCACGCTACTCCGGATGCTCCCCGGCGGCCCCTCCTCGCCGCGGACGCGCAGGCTCCCGACGCCTCCCCGAAACAGGGGCCGCCCGCCGCGTCCGCTCGGCGCGGCGCCTACCCGCGCTCGGCGACGATGCGGGCGATGCGCGCCGGGACGGTGTCGTCCTGGAGGCTCGTCACGTCTCCGAGCGGGCGGCCGTCGCGGATGTCGCCGAGCAGCCGCCGCATGATCTTGCCGGAGCGGGTCTTGGGCAGATCCGGCACCACCACCACGTCGCGCGGCTTGGCGATCGGACCGATCGCGACCGCCACGTGGTCGCGGAGGAGCACCGAGAGCGTCGTGCCGAGCGCGGCCCAGTAGGCCGGGTCCTCCTCGGCGCGGTCGACGGCCTCGTCGGAGGGGATGACGAACGCCGCGATGGCCTGCCCGGTCGTCGCGTCGGCGACTCCGACGACTCCGGCCTCGCCGACGGCCGGATGGGCGACGAGTGCCGACTCGATCTCGATCGTGGACAGGCGGTGCCCGGAGACGTTGATGACGTCGTCGACGCGGCCCAGCACCCAGACGTCGCCGTCGGCGTCGTACTTCGCGCCGTCCCCGGAGAAGAACCACCCCTGGGACGCGTAGCGGGCCCAGTAGGAGTCGCGGTACCGCTCCGGGTCGCCCCACACGGTGCGGGCGAGCGCCGGCCCGGTCCGGTCGACCACGAGGTAGCCGCCGGAGCCGTTCGGCACCCGCTCGCCGTGCTCGTCCACCACGAGGACGCCGAGCCCGGGCAGGGCTCCGAGAGACGAGCCCGGCTTGAGGGTCGAGACGCCCGGCAGCGGGCACATCACCGCGGCGCCGGTCTCGGACTGCCACCAGGTGTCGACGATCGGGCAGCGTCCGCCGCCGATCGCCTCGTGGAACCAGACCCAGGCCTCGGGGTTGATGGACTCGCCGACGGTGCCGAGCAGGCGCAGGCTCGACAGGTCGTACCGGGCGGGCACGCCCTCGGGGAACCAGGTCATCAGGGTCCGGATCAGCGTCGGCGCCGTGTAGTAGACGGTCACCCCGTACCGCTCGATGATCTCGAAGTGCCGGGCGGTGTGCGGGGTGCTCGGGGTGCCCTCGTAGATCACCTGGGTGAGCCCGTTCGAGAGCGGTCCGTAGATCTCGTAGGTGTGCGCGGTGACCCAGGCGAGGTCGGCGGTGCACCAGTGCACGTCGTCCGGCTTCGCGTCGAACACCGCCCAGTGCGTCCAGGAGGCCTGCGTGAGGTAGCCGCCGCTGGTGTGCACCAGCCCCTTGGGCTTCCCGGTCGTGCCGGAGGTGTAGATGATGAACAGCGGCGTCTCGGAGTCGAAGGCCTCGGCCTCGTGGACGTCGCTCTGCGCATCGACCAGCTCGTGCCACCAGACGTCGCGGCCCGGGGTCCACGGGACGTCGGTCTCACCGGTGCGGCGGACGACGAGGACGTGCTCGATCGACGCGACGCCCTCGACCGCCCGGTCGGCGCTCGCCTTGACCGGCACCGCCGCTCCGCGCCGGAACTGCCCGTCCGTGGTGACCAGGAGCTTCGCGCCGGTGTCCTCCACGCGGAACCGCACCGCCTCGGCGGAGAAGCCGCCGAAGACGAGCGAGTGGATCGCGCCGATCCGCGCGATCGCGAGCGTGATGACGATGGTCTCGGGGATCACCGGGAGATAGACGACGACGCGGTCGCCCTTCCCGATCCCGAGCGCGGTCAGCGCGTTCGCGGCGCGGGAGACCTCGCGCTGGAGCTCGGCGTAGGTGATCGACCGCCGGTCGCCGCGCTCGCCCTCGAAGTGGAGGGCGGTCTTCCCGCCGCGTCCCGCGTCCACGTGGCGGTCGACGCAGTTGACGGCCACGTTCAGCCGTCCGCCCTCGAACCAGGTCGTGCGCGGCACCGAGAGCGAGCCGTCGGGCAGCGGAGCGGCAGGCTCCCAGCTGTGGGCGGTGTGCCACGGCTCCGCCCACTCGAGGCGGCGGGCGGCCTCCTCCCAGAACGCGACCGGATCGGCGGCGGCGCGCGAGTACTCCTCCGCGCCCGCGTTCGCCTGCGCGGCGAAGGCCGCGGGCGGGGGGAACCGGCGGTGCTCGTCGAGCAGGTTGGCGATCGTCCCGCTCACGCTCGGAGCTCCCTCCCCGGCGCTCACGCCCACTTCCTCACGGCGTAGCGCTGGAACACGCCGACGACGGCATCGGTGAGCTTGCCCAGCACGGCCAGCAGGACGATCGCCAGGAACACCCGGTCGATCCGGCCGTTGTTCTGGCTGTCGATGAGGCGGAAGCCGAGGCCCATCGAGGAGGCGATGAGCTCGGAGGCGACCAGGAACAGCCACGACTGGGCGAGCGCGAGGCGCAGCCCGGAGATCACGGAGGGGATCACCGCGGGCAGCTGCACCGTCGTGAAGAGCCGGACGCCCGAGAGGCCAAAGGCGCGGCCCGCCTCGACGAGGTGCCGGTCGACGTGGCCGAGCGCCGTGGCCACCGTGGTGAAGACCGGGAAGAACGCGCCGATCGTGATCAGCGTGATCTTCGACTCCTCGCCGATGCCCATCCAGAGCAGCAGCAGCGGGACCCAGGCCAGCGACGGGACCGCCCGGATCGCGCCGAGGGTCGGCCCGAGGACGACCTCCCAGACGCGGGAGAGCCCGAAGAGCGCGCCGACCACGAGCCCGAGCGCCGAGCCGAGCGCGAACCCGATGAGCACGCGCTGCGTCGAGATGGCGACGTCCTGGCCGAGGTCGCCGCGCTGGGCGAGGTCGACGCCGGCCGCCCAGACCATCGCGGGCGAGGGGAAGACCGCCACCGAGACCATCCCGGTCGTCGTCGCGATCTGCCAGGCGGCGAGCAGCAGCACGGGCAGGATCGCGCCTCCCGCGACCACGAACCACCGTCGCGATGTGAGCGGGTGGGAGCGGTCCTCGCGGAGGCGGCGCTGGGAGGCCGCGACCGATGGGCCCGCCGTCACGAGTCCGGGCTCACCCGGCATCGGCGCGGACAGCGCGCTCCGGCGCAGCACATCGGCGTCGGTCGCGGTGTCGTCGTCGCGGATCGTCATCGTCGGTCTCCTCGGATCACGGGGTCGGGGGCGGAGGGCCGGACCCTCAGGCGCCGATGGCGCTCGGGTCGGCCGCCGAGGCGTAGGTGTCGTCGAGCAGCGAGTCGAGCGCGTCGTCGACCTGCTGCTGCGAGGCGACGTCGCCGTCCTCGACGAAGATCGGGCCGATCACGGCGAGCACGTCGGTCTGCGCGGAGCCGGGGACGTTGTCGACGTCGAGGTTGCTGCGCTCGGTGATGACCGTCGTCGCCACCGCCACGTCGAGGCCGGCGACGGAGGCGAGGATGCTCGCCGTCTCGTCCTGGTTCTCGAGCGCCCAGGCGCGGGCGTGCTCGTAGGCGTTCACGACGGTCTGCGCGAGGTCCGGCTTCTCGGCGAGGAAGCTCTCGGTCGCGTTGAGCAGGCCGTAGGAGTTGAAGTCGACGTTGCGGTAGAGCAGGGTCGCCCCGGCCGCCTCGGCGCCGGCCATGATCGGGTCCAGGCCCGCCCAGGCGTCGACGGAGCCGTTCTGCAGCGCCGCCCAGCCGTCGGCGTGCTGCAGGTTCTGCACCGTCACGTCGCCGATGCCCAGCCCGGCGGCCTCGAGCGCCTGCACCAGGAAGAAGTACGGGTCGGTGCCCTTGGTGGCCGCGATCTGCTTGCCCTCGAGCTGCTCGACCGACGTGATCGCCGAGCCGGCGGGGACGACGAGGGCCGACCACTCCGGCTGCGAGAAGATGTCGATCGTCCTGATCGGCGAGCCGTTCGAGCGGGCGAGCAGCGCGGCGGAGCCGGCGGTGGAGCCGACGTCGATCGCTCCGGCGCGCAGGGCCTCGTTGGCCTTGTTGGAGCCGGCCGACTGCACCCAGGCGACGGTGACCTGCTGCTCGGCGAGGGCGGCCTCGAGCCAGCCCTTCTCCTTGATGACCAGGCTCAGCGGGTTGTACGTCGCGAAGTCGAGCGTGAGCGTGCCGCCCCGGGTTCCTCCGGAGGCGGCGTCGGCGGTCGCGGCCGCCGCTCCTCCTCCGCCCTCGCCCTGCACGCAGCCCGCGAGGAGCGGGACGGCGGCGGCGGTGAGCAGACCGGCGAGAGCGGTGCGGCGGGTGAGCGGGGAGCTGGTGAACGACATGGGGGCCTCGGCTTCGGGGATGCGGTGACAGCGAGTGTGGACGCTGCAGGGGAGGGGCGTGCGGGGAGGTGCTCGTGCGGTGGAGAGCGGGAGGAGGAGGCGGCTGGGGAGGGAGGTCGTGCCGCCCGGACCGTGCCGCCCGGGTGGGGGGGCGCGGGTCGATCCGCCCGGGGTCAGTGCCGCTCGATGCCCAGCCCCGCGAGGAGCTCGGCCCGGTGCTCGGCGAGCTCCGCCGAGCCGCGGTCGCGCGGCCGCGCTCCGGGGACGGTGACGATCCGCTGGATGCGCGAGACGCCTCCGGGCTCGTCGCGCCCGAGGAGCACGATGCGGTCGGCCAGCTGGAGGGCCTCGTCGACGTCGTGGGTGACGAGCAGGATCGTCGCCGGAGCCGCCGCGTGCACGTCGAGCAGCAGGTCCTGCATCCGCAGGCGGGTCAGCGCGTCGAGCGCCCCGAAGGGCTCGTCCAGGAGGAGCACGCCGGGGTTCCGGGCGAGGGCGCGGGCGAGGGAAGCGCGCTGGGCCATGCCTCCGGACACCTCGCGGGGCCGCGAGCGGGCGTGCGCGGTGAGGCCGACCAGCGAGAGCAGCTCGTCGACGGCGGCGCGGGCGGCCGGGCGCGGGGTGCCGCGCGGCAGGCCGAGCGCGACGTTGTCGGCGATGCTCCGCCAGGGCAGCAGCCGCGGCTCCTGGAACGCCACCGCGCAGCGCGGGTCGATGCCGGAGACGGGGGCGCCGTCGATGAGGACGGACCCCTCGGAGGCGGTGTCCAGGCCCGCCGCGATGCGCAGCAGCGTGGACTTGCCGCAGCCGCTCGGGCCGAGGATCGCGATGACCTCGCCCGCGGCGGCCTCGAGCGTCACGTCCGTCAGCACGGGGGACCCGGGCACGAAGGTGCGGCCGACCCCCTCGAAGCGCACGGGGAACGCCGACTGGCCGAGCTCGGCGTCGAAGGCCAGGCTCGTGCGGGCGGCGGGGGTGGCGGGCATGTCTCTCCGGGCAGCGGGACGGGCGGGCGGATCGTCCGATCGTACGGAGAGGCTCCCGGCGGCACAGCGGGGACCGACACGGGGAGTAACACAGGGGGTGGGACGCGGAAGGCCTCCCCGGTCCGCAGACGGGGGAGGCCTTCCGCCGGAGGGCTACGCCTGGACGAGCACGAGCTCCTCGAGGGGCAGGCGGGTGCGCGGCGCGGTCTCGCGCTCGCGGAGGGTCTCGTTCGCCAGCGCGTCGGCGTCGGCCGCGACTCCCACCGCGGCGATCGTCACCGGGTCGAAGCGCTCGTCGACGCCGAACGCGGCGCGGACGGCGTCCTTGTCGAAGCCGGCCATCTGGTGCACGTGCAGGCCCTCGTGGTGCGCCTGGACGCTGAGGTGGGCGATCGACTGGCCGAGGTCGTAGACGGCCCAGGGGCGCGGCTTCCCCTCGGAGTCGACGGTCTCGGCCAGCGCGACGACCAGGACGGCGGCGGAGCCGGCCCAGGCGCCGTTGAAGCCGGCGAGCGTCGAGACGATGCGGTCGAACCCGTCGGTTCCGCGGCGGGCGACGATGAAGCGCCACGGCTGCGAGTTGCTGGCGGACGGGGACCAGCGCGCGGCCTCGAGGAGGGACGCGAGGGTCTCGTCGGAGACGGTCGCGGACGCGTCGTAGGAGCGGGGGCTCCAGCGCTCCGCGAGGACGTCGAGGATCGGGGCGCTGGTGCTGGCGGTGCGGGAGGCGGTGGCGGACATCGCGGGGCTTCTTCCGTGCGGGGGACTGGGGGAGGGGCTCCGTCGCCCGTGGAGCCCAACCGTCCCCGCCCCGCGGGCATTCCCGCGCGTGCACGGCAGGCGCCCGCGCGCGCGTTCGCCCACGGAGGAGCGGGCCGCCTCCGAGCCCCGGAACGGTACGGTGGGAGACGGCGTGGTCACCCCGCGCACCACCATCCACGACTCTGGAGGATCATCCATGGCCCAGCACTTCGACGTCGTCGTCCTGGGGGCAGGCCCCGGCGGATACGTGGCCGCGATCCGCGCCGCCCAGCTCGGCAAGTCCGTCGCCGTCGTCGAGAAGCAGTACTGGGGCGGTGTCTGCCTCAACGTCGGCTGCATCCCGTCCAAGGCGCTGCTGCGCAACGCGGAGCTCGCCCACCTCTTCCACACCCAGGCGAAGCAGTTCGGCATCTCGGGCGACGTCTCGTTCGACTTCGGCGCGGCGTTCGACCGCAGCCGCTCGGTCGCGGACGGCCGCACCAAGGGCGTCCACTTCCTGATGAAGAAGAACAAGATCGCCGAGTTCGACGGCGTCGGCTCCTTCACCGGCCCGCAGGGCCTCGACGTGCAGCTGAGCAAGGGCGGCACGGAGTCGCTGACCTTCGACGACGCGATCATCGCGACCGGCGCGAGCGTCCGCCTCCTGCCCGGCGTCGAGCTCTCCGAGAACGTCGTCACCTACGAGACCCAGATCATGACCCGCGAGCTCCCCGACACGATGGCCATCGTGGGCGCGGGCGCGATCGGCATGGAGTTCGCCTACGTCCTCAAGAACTACGGCGTCGACGTGACGATCATCGAGTTCATGGACCGCGCCCTCCCCAACGAGGACCCGGACGTCTCCAAGGAGATCCAGAAGCAGTACAAGAAGCTCGGCGTCGAGATCCTGACCTCGACCAAGGTCGAGTCGGTCGTCGACAAGGACGGCTACGTCACGGTCACCTACACCGCGAAGGACGGCACGCAGTCGACCCTCGAGGTCGACAAGGTGCTCATGTCGATCGGCTGGGTCCCCCGCACCGAGGGCTTCGGCCTCGAGAAGACGGGTGTCGAGCTCACCGAGCGCGGCGCGATCGCGATCGACGACCACATGCGCACCAACGTGCCGCACATCTACGCCATCGGCGACGTCACCGCGAAGCTGCAGCTCGCGCACGTCGCGGAGGCGCAGGGCGTCGTCGCCGCCGAGACCCTCGCCGGTGCCGAGACCCAGACCCTGGGCGACTACCGGATGATGCCGCGCGCGACGTTCTGCCAGCCGCAGATCGCCTCCTTCGGCCTCACCGAGAAGCAGGCGACGGACGAGGGACACGAGATCACCGTCTCGACCTTCCCCTTCATGGCGAACGGCAAGGCCCACGGCCTCGGCGAGCCCACCGGCTTCGTGAAGCTCATCGCGAGCAAGAAGTACGGCGAGCTCCTCGGCGCCCACATGATCGGCCCGGACGTCTCGGAGCTGCTCCCCGAGCTCACGCTCGCCCAGAAGTGGGACCTCACCGCGACCGAGCTGGCCCGGAACGTGCACACCCACCCGACGCTGTCAGAGGCGCTGCAGGAGGGCTTCCACGGCCTCAAGGGGCACATGATCAACATGTAGGGCTCGTCCCTCCACGGCCTCCGGCCCGCAGGATCCCGCTCGGCTCGTCCGCGGCGGATCCTGCGGGCCGGAGCCGTTTCCGGGGGCGTCCACAGGGCTCCGGCGCCGCTCCCGCTACCGTGGCCCGATGGATCCGCGCCTGCTCGACCGCCTCGCCGCCGACGCCTGGCCCGCGCTCGTGCGGCGCCCCCTCGGCGCGTGGGAGCTGCGCGCCTCCGCAGGAGTCACCAAGCGCGCGAACTCGGTGCTCGCGTCCGGCGACGTCGTCGACCAGGAGGCGGCGCTCGACGCGGCGGAGGCGTTCGCCTGCGAGCACGGGATCGCGCCCCTCGTGCAGATCGGGCCGCCGAGCCCCGCCGGTCTGACCGGGCTGCTCGCCGAGCGGGGCGCCGCGCCGATCGACCGGACGCTCGTGCTGACGGGTTCGGTGCAGGAGGCGCTCGCCGCCCTGTCCACGACGTCGGGGTCCGCGCCGTCGAGGCCAGTGCCGCCGAGGCCCGCGCCGCAGCCTCGCGTCCGCCTCGCCCCGGCTCCCGACGAGGACTGGCTCGCCCTCTGGTGGTCGGTGGACGGTCGCGGTGGCGCGGAGGAGCGTGCGGTCGCCGAGCGCATCCTCGCGGGCTGCCCCTCCTCCTACGCGCTCGCCGTCGACGGGGACGGCCCGGCCGCGACCGGCCGCCTCGCGCTCGTCACGGCGCCGGACGGCGAGCTCTGGGGCGGCCTCTTCGCGCTGGCGACCCGGCCGGACGCCCGGCGCCGCGGGCTCGCCTCCGCCGTGATCCGCGCCCTCCTCGAGGACGCGTCCGGCCGGGGCGTCGCGCGCTTCTGGCTCCAGGTGCTCGCCGAGAACGTCGGCGCGCGCCGCCTCTACGCGTCCCTCGGCTGCCGCGAGTCGTCCTGGTACGAGTACTGGCGCTGACCCGCTCGCGGAGGAGGAGCGGGGTGCCCGGGTCAGGCGTTCGCGAGCACGGCGCGGGCGACGGCCTCGGCCTTCGCCGCGTCGCCGGTGACGGTCACGCGCCACCACACGTCGTCGGCGAGCGCGTCGATCTCGCAGACGCCCGCCGCGCAGCCGGTGAGGGCCTTCTCGCCGAAGCCGTCGAGCGGCTCGAGCGGGATCGCCAGGCCCGAGGTCAGCGAGAGGTTCCGCCAGCCGTCGTCGCCGTTCGGGAGCGCGTCGACCGTCACGCCCGAGTAGGCGGCGCTGGAGGCGTCGCTCCAGCTGCAGGAGGCGTACCCGGCCCGGGCGGCGGCAGCGGCCGACGCGGTGGTCGGCGTCCCGGTCCCCGTCCCCGCGGTCGCCTGCGCGAGACCGGCGGCACCGGACAGCTGCTCGGCCGTCAGGACCTCGGTGCAGACGGGCGCCGTCGCGGTGACCGGCTCGTCGAGGGTGCCGAGCGCGGCGGAGGCGGTGCCGGTCGCCAGCGCGGCGAGGTCGACGGCCGCGGGGGCGCCGCGCAGCTGCAGCGTCACCCAGGTGGCGCCGGCGAGCAGGTCCAGGTCGCAGCTGCCGTCGGTGCAGGAGCCGTAGGCCTCGACGGCGGTCTCGAGGCGCGGGCCCGGACGGCCGGCGAAGGCCTCGGCGGCGTCGTCGACCGCGGCCGCGGTGATCGAGGCGTCCTCGTCGTACCAGGCGCAGCGGAGCACTCCGCCGTTCTCCTCCGCGGCCTCGCGGATCAGCTCGCCCGAGGAGCGCGTCGTCACCTCGCGGCTGCCCTCGAGAGCGCTGTGGGAGACCCCCAGCGCCGAGGCCGCCCGCGTGGCGGGGAGGAGGGAGTCGCAGCCCAGGCGGGTCGAGGCCGTGGGCGTGGGCGAGGGCGTCGGAGTCGCGGAGGGCGTCGGAGTCGCGGAGGGAGTCGGAGCGGCGGTCTCGGACGCCGACGGGGTGGCCGCGACGTCCGAGCGCTCGGCCGACGTGCAGCCCGTCAGCGCGACGAGAACGGCGAGCGCGGCGCCGACCGTCGCCAGGCGCGGGAGGCGGGCCCTCACGCGGCCAGCTCGCGCTCGATCGCGGCCGTGAACGCGTCGATGTCGTCCTCCGTCGTGTCGAAGGAGCAGACCCAGCGGACCTCGCCGGTCGCCGGGTTCCAGTCGTAGAAGCGGTAGGCGGTGCGGAGCCGGTCCGCGACTCCGGGCGGCAGCGTCGCGAACACCGCGTTGGCCTGGGTCTGCTGCGTGAACTCGAGCCCGGTGATCCGGCCGGCGGCGATCGCCTCCTCGAGCCCCGAGCGCAGGCGCGCCGCCATGGCGTTCGCGTGCCGGGCCGAGCGGAGCCACAGGGGCTCCTCCTCGCCGCCGTCGCCGAGCAGGGCGAGCAGCTGCGCCGAGATGAAGCGCATCTTGGAGGACAGCTGCATGTTGGTCTTGCGGAGGAAGGTCAGCCCGGTCGAGGCCGCCGGGTCGAGCACGACGATCGCCTCGCCGAGCAGGATGCCGTTCTTGGTGCCGCCGAACGAGAGCACGTCGACGCCCGCGTCGGTCGTGAAGGAGCGCAGGGGCAGGCCGAGGGCGGCCGCGGCGTTCGCGATGCGCGCCCCGTCCATGTGCAGCCGCATGCCGAGGCCGTGCGCGTGGTCGGCGAGCGCGCGCACCTCCTCCGGGGTGTAGACGGTGCCGAGCTCGGAGGACTGGGTGATCGAGACCACGAGCGGCTGGGCGCGGTGCTCGTCGCCGAAGCCCCACGCCTCCTGGTCGACCAGCGCCGGGGTCAGCTTGCCGTCGGGCGTGGGGACCGTGAGGATCTTGATCCCGCCGACCTTCTCGGGCGCTCCGCCCTCGTCGGAGGTGATGTGCGCGGTGCCCGCCGAGACGACGGCGCCCCACCGGGGCAGCATCGACTGCAGGCCGGTGACGTTGGCGCCCGTGCCGTTGAAGACGGGGAAGGCCTGGGCCTGCTCGCCGAACTCGCGGCGGAACGCCTCCTGCAGGCGCTCGGTGTAGACGTCCTCGCCGTAGGCGATCTGGTGCGCTCCGTTGGCCGCGGCGATCGCGGCGAGGACCTCGTCGTGCACTCCGGAGTAGTTGTCGGAGGCGAAGCCGCGGACGTCGGGATCGTGCAGAGCGCTCATCCCTCCATCTTCGCAGCCCGCCGCCCGGAGGAGCCCCGGAGGCGCCCGCCGAGACACCCCTCCTGCCTCCCGCATGTTTCGGGCAGGTGAAAGGACGACGACCCGAAAGCCGATCTCCGTCAAGAAGTTGGTATCGGCTGGGAGGCAGGCCACTCTTGACGTATGCGCATGGACACGACGGGAGCTGTCCGCGACATGCCCGCCCCTCCCGGGGTGGACGAGATCGCGGCTCGCTTCGGCGATCCCGTCCTCGCGTTCGCGCCCCAGCCGAGGCTGGAGGAGTTCGCCGCGGCGCAGACGATGGCGCTCGGCCGCTTCGTCGAGATCTCGCTCTCGTACTCGTTCTACAAGAACCCGCGCAACCGCGCCGACCCCGTCAACCACGTCCCGCTGTCCCCCGAGCAGAAGCGCGCGATCGAGCGCGCCGAGAACGACCACCTGCCGCCGTGGATGGTCGACCAGGTGACGCGGATGCGGTACCCGGTGCTCTGGGAGGCGGTCCGCACCTCCGTGCCGATCCCCGCCGAGCGCAGCCGGCCCCTGGAGTCCCGCCTCGCGGCCCACATGGGCGACGTGCTCCGCAACACCTTCCCGGGCCGCGTGCGCAGCCGCCGCGGCGGGATGCCGGTGGTCGCCGCCGCCCTCCGCGACGAGGACGTCGTGCGGGGCGTCCCGGTGATCGTGGACGGGGAGGCGCTGCGCGGCTACCGCGTGGACACCGATCCGGACGTGGTCGCGATCGGCGCCCGCGTCGACGGCCGCTACATGACGGTCGTGCTCGACCGGAAGATCGCGCCGGAGATCCGGATGGAGTTCGTCCGCCGCACCCCGCCGCGCCCGGCCTCGAGCCAGTCCCGGCGCTGACCGCCCCGGCGTCGAGCACCTCCGACCTGTCCGCCCCGCTGCCGACCGCCCGGCCCACCGCTCAGGGGCGCCCCGGCACCGCGATCCCGTGCTCGTAGGCGAACACGACCGCCTGGATCCGGTCGCGCACGCCGAGCTTCATCAGGATCTTCGAGACGTGCGTCTTCACGGTCGCCTCGCCCACGAACAGCTCGGCCGCGATCTCGGCGTTCGACCAGCCCCGCGCCAGGTGCACGAGCACCTCCCGCTCGCGGTCCGTCAGATCGGCCACTCCGGGGTGGTCGGCGGCGGTCGGCGTGCGCTCGGGCACGGACGCGAACCGCTCGATCACGCGCCGGGTGACGTCGGGGGCGAGCATCGCGTCGCCGCGGGCGACCACCTGCACGGCCTCGACCAGCTCCTCCGGCGACGCGTTCTTGAGCAGGAACCCGCTGGCGCCGGCCGAGAGCGCCTCGAAGAGGTAGTCGTCGCGGTCGAAGGTGGTGAGGATGAGCACCCGCGAGCACAGGCGCGGGTCGGCCACGATCTCGCGGGTCGCGGCCAGGCCGTCGAGGCCGGGCATCTGCACGTCCATGCAGATCACGTCGGGGCGCAGCTCGGAGGCGCGCTGCAGGGCCTCGAGACCGGTGCGGGCCTCGCCGACCACCTCGATCCCCGGCTCCGACTCGAGGATGATGCGGAAGCCCACGCGGACGAGCTCCTGGTCGTCGACGAGCAGCACGCGCACGTGCTCGGTCATGGGCGGCCCCCGCTCGCTCGCTCCTGACGCCCCCGCGACGTCTCCGACGACGGTACCGGGTCGTCGGCGTCCGGCACGCTCGCCCGGACGGGGGACAGCGGCACCCGGGCGTGCACGAGGTAGCCTCCGCCCCTCGGCCCCATCTCGATCCAGCCGCCGACCGCGGCCGCGCGCTCGCTCATGCCGGTGTGCCCCAGTCCGCAGGAGGCGGGAGCGCTCGGGTGCGGGCCGGACCCGCCGTCGTCGGCGATCTCGAGCTCGACCGCGTCGGGGGCGTAGCGGAGGCGCACCTCGGCGTGCGCGCCGCGCCCCGCGTGCTTGCGGACGTTCGTGAGCGACTCCTGCGCGATGCGGTAGAGGCTGAGCCCCACCGTCGCGGGGATCTCGCGGGGCGTGCCGAGGGTGAGGAAGACGGTGGGCAGGCCCGATCCGCTGGACGCCGCGACCAGCTCCTCGAGCTGGGCCACCCCGCGGGTGGACGCGGCGTCGGTGAGCGGATTCGGGACCGCGTCCTCGGCGCGCAGCGCGACCAGGATGCGGTGCAGCTCCTCGATCGCCGAGCGCGCGTCGCCCTCGATGGCGCTGAGCGATGCCGCCGCCCGCTCCGGATCCCGCGCCAGCACCCGCCGCGCCGCTCCCGCCTGCACGCCCATCACGCTGACGTGGTGCGCGACCACGTCGTGCAGCTCGCGCGCGATCCGCAGCCGCTCGGAGGACACGGCCTGCCGCGAGGAGCGCTCCCGCTCGTCGTCGAGCTCGGCCGTGCGCGTCTCGAGCGCCTCCAGCCGGCGGGCCGACTGCCACGACGCCTCGCCGAAGACGTAGGCGCTGCCGAAGTAGAGCAGGTTCGAGACGACCGCGAGGGCCGACTCCGCCGCGTAGGGCGAGAGCAGGCCGGGGGAGTCGTCGACCGGCACGGAGCTGCCGAAGTACTCGCCCGTGGCGAGGGTGGTGAGCAGCCAGCCCAGCATCCCGACCGCGATCGCCACTCGGACGACGAGCGCCGTGCGCCGGTTCCGGCCCCACGCGCCGACCGTGTAGAGCGCGAGGAACAGGCAGATCTGGCCGAAGAGCGACTCCGGCACCTGGAGCACGATCCCGAGCGCGTAGACGACGGAGAGTCCGGCCGCCACGCTCGCGGGGAACCGGCGGCGCAGCGCGAGGGGAAGGGTCATCAGGACGGCCCAGTGGGCGCTGACGACGGGGTGCGCCGCGTCCGGGAATCCCGCCGAGGAGTACAGCGCGACGGAGACGACCGTCGCCACCAGCAGGATCCCCGCGGTGACCGCGTCGCGCACGTATCCGGCCCGGCTCGGCGCTCGCCGGATCCAGCCCGCGTCGAGCGGGTCCGCGGCTCCGTCACCTGAGGGCATGCGCCCCACGCTAACCGACGCCGGTCGGACGGGGCCCCGGGAGGCGGAGGAGCGCACCCCGCCGCCTCCCGGGCGCGACGTCAGTCCCGGCCGGTGATGCCCCGGGTCGAGGCGATGACGTCGCCCATCTTCTTCCCGAGGGCCTCGTAGAACATCGACAGCGGGAACTCGTCGTCCAGCACCGCGTCGGTGAGCCCGCGCGGGGCGCCGAGCAGCACCTCGTCCGGGAGCCCGCGGGCCCAGGCGGAGGCGGGGTGCGGAGTGAGAGTGGCCGCGATCAGCTCGTGCGCGGCCAGCCAGTGCGCCGTCTTCGGCCGGTCGATCGATCGCCAGTAGAGCTCGTCGATCGCGTCCGAGAGGGCGACGACCACGTCGGCGACGCCGTCCCACTCGAACGCCAGCCGGGTGTCGGTCCAGTGCAGGACGCCGTGCTGGTGCAGCCAGGCGAAGAGCAGCTGGCCGCCGAGGCCGTCGTAGTTGCGCACCCGCGACCCGGTGAGCGGGAAGCGGAAGAGCCGGTCGAACAGGATCGCGTACTGCACGAAGCGCGAGCGCTCGGCCAGCGCCTCCTCCTCGTCGTCGCGGCGGTCGAGCGCGCCGAGGCGGCGCTCGATGGTGACGGCCTCGCGGAAGGCGGTGAGGTCGCACCGCAGCTCCTCCAGCGAGTAGAGGAAGAAGGGCATCCGCTGCTTGATCATGAACGGGTCGAACGGCAGGTCGCCGCGCATGTGGGTGCGGTCGTGGATGAGGTCCCACATCACGAAGGACTCCTCCGCCAGGCGCTGGTCGGCCACCAGGCGCTGCGCGTCCTCCGGGAGCTCGAGACGGGTGATCCGGGCCGCCTCCGTGACGACGCGGCGGAACCGGGCCGCCTCGCGGTCGGCGAAGATCGCGCCCCAGGTGAAGGACGGGACGGAGCGCATCGCGACCGTCTCGGGGAACAGCACAGCGCTGTCGGTGTCGTAGCCGGCGGTGAAGTCGACGAAGCGCACGGGCACGAAGAGGGCGTTGGAGTAGTCCCCGGCCTCCAGCTCGGCGACGAACCGCGGCCAGACGACCTCGACGAGGACGGCCTCGACGTGGCGGTCGCGGCTGCCGTTCTGGGTGTACATGGGGAAGACGACGAGGTGGCGGCGGCCGTCGACGCGCTCGAGCTGCGGCTGGAACGCGGTGAGCGAGTCGAGGAAGTCGGGCAGGCCGAGTCCGCCGGCGCTCCAGCGCTCGAGGTCGACGACCAGCGCGTCGAGGTACGCGGCGTCGTGCGGGAACGCGGGGGCGAGGGTGCGGACGCCGGCGACGATCCGCTCGACGAGGGTGCGCGCCTCCTCGAGCCGCTCGGGATCGGCGAGCGAGCCGTCCTGGGACTGGAGCGGCTGCAGCCCGGCGGCGGCCGCCTTCAGGTCGAGCCAGGCGGCGGACTCCTCCACGCGGTCCTCGACGACCTCGGGTTCTCCGACGACGGTGCTCTGCACGGCTTGCGACATGGTGATCCTCCTCACGCTGGTGATACGGGGCTGCAGGAGCGGAACGCGCTCCGACTCCGAGCGTATGGGCTCGTGCGCGCGCTTTTCTTGCGTCTCGGCGGAGCGAAGCGGCGATCTCGCGGGGGCGGGCGCACGTCTCCGCCGCCCCTCGGAGGCCCCGCGGTCAGCGGTTGCCCAGGTGTTGTGCAGGTGCCGCCCCCCGTCCGGGGCTAGATTCCTCACCGCTTTCGTTTCCCTCCCCTCATCGGGTCGAAGATGGGGCGACACCGTGTCCGCATCCCGAGTGCGGAGACATCCGATCGGACAGGCGCGCCGAACACCCTGGCGGCGCGCTCGATCGGCGAGCCATCCTGAGAGAGAGGATCGGAGCGCGTGACGGGACCCGAACCCGGAAGCGACCAGAGAACAGCCAGCATCGACCACCACCCCGAGAACCTCCGCCTGCTCCCCTGGCCGCAGGCGGACGCCTCCGTCCTGCGCGACACCCTCGCGCACGCGGGCGGCGGCCTCGAGAGCGAGAGCGAGATCCTCGTGCGCCACGACCGCTACCTGCGCGGTTGGGCGGACGGCGACGCGTTCTTCTACGTGGTCGAGCTGGACGGACTCTCCGTCGGCTCCATCGGCTATTGGTACGGCTGCTCGCGCGGCGTCGTCGCCTACGAGGCGGCGTGGAGCATCGCTCCGCACGCCCGCGGCATCACCGCGGACTCCGTGCGGATGCTGCTCGAGGAGGCGGCGGCGTTCCCCGTGCCCCGCTTCGTGCACGCCTTCGTGGCGGAGAGCGACCTGGACGCGGGCGCGACCTGCGTCGAGGCCGGCTTCGACCGGATCGACCTCGTCGAGCAGGGCGAACCGCCGGAGCTCTACGTGGACTGGGCGTTCGACCTGGCCGCCGTGGCCTGATCAGATCCCGTGGCGCTCCAGCCACGGCCGCAGCACCGCGAGGAACTCCTCCGGGTGCTCGAGGCCGGGCAGGTGCGCCGCGTCCTCGAGCACGTGCAGCTCGGCACCGCCCACCTCGGCGGCGAGGTGCTCGCACACCGGCAGCGACTCCGAGAGGTCGTGCGCGCCCGCCACGACGAGGGTCGGCACGGCGATCTCCCCGAGCCGCTCACCCGCCGGCCCGGAGGGCTCGATCGGGCGGGGGGCCTCCTCCTCGTGGCCGACGCCCGTGAGCGCGAGCTCCCGGATCCGCGCGAGGAACTCCGGAGCGACGTCGTCCGCGGAGCGGTCGGGACCCACGGCCCAGAGCTCCGCCTCGACGATCGCCGCGGCCTCCCGCTCGCCCGCGAGCTCCAGCGCCTCGACCTCCCCGAAGCGCCGCTCCTCCTCCGCCGTCAGCGCGGGATAGTCGAAGCCCGCCAGGCCCGGCGCGATCACGACCAGGCCGGTCACCCGCTCCGGATGCTCGAGCGCCAGGTCGAGCGTGAGCGTCCCGCCCCGCGAGCAGCCGACGACCACCGCGCGCTCGACCCCGAGGTGGTCGAGCACGTCCAGGGCGTCCCGGCGCGGGTCGTACTCCACGTCCTCCGTGCTCGTTCCGCCCGCGCCGCGGACGTCGTAGCGGACCACCAGCCGGTCGCGCGAGAGGTCGGGGACGAGCGGGTCCCACATCCGCAGGTCGGCGATGCCCGCGTGCACGAGCAGCAGGGCGGGCGCGGAGGCGTGGCCGTCCGCCTCCCAGTGGAGGCTCGCGCCGGGGACCTCGAGATGCGGCATGCCGCACACCGTAGGCGCGTCCCGCCGGCGCTGCAACGCCCGGCCACTGCCTAGGGTGGAGGCGCGACAGCGGACGGGCCGCGGCGGGGAGGCGGCGGCGTGGAGGGCGTGCTCACCGGCTTCTCGATCATCGGGGACGTCATCGCGGTCGGCTACCTGATCGCGCGGTTCCGGATCGTCCCGCCCGAGAGCCGGCTGATCCTGTCGCGGATCGCCTTCTTCGTCACGACGCCGGCGCTGCTGTTCACCGTGCTGTCGCGGGCCGACGTCTCCGTCCTCTTCTCCTCGTTCCTGCTCGTCTCGCTCCTGACGGTGCTGACCGTCGCCCTGCTCTACGTGCTGGCCTCGCGGCTGCTCTTCCCTCGCCCGCTGCCGGAGACGGTGATCGGGACCGCGGCCTCCTCCTACGTCAACGCCAACAACATCGGGCTGCCGGTCGCCATCTACGTGCTGGGCGATCCGCAGTGGGTGGCCCCGACGCTCCTCCTGCAGCTGATCGTCCTCGCGCCGACGATCCTGACGCTGCTCGACGTCTCGACGAGCGGGCGGACCTCGGTCGGCGCGATCCTCACGCAGCCGCTGCGGAATCCGATGATCATCGCCTCCGCCCTCGGCCTCGTCGTCGCCCTCACCGGCGTCGAGCTGCCCGCGCCCGTGCTGCAGCCGTTCTCGATCATCGGCAACGCGTCGATCCCGCTGGTGCTGATCGCCTTCGGGATGTCGCTGCGCGGGCAGCGGCCGCTGGAGGCGGGGCCGGCGCGGGTCGAGGTGGTCGTCGCCTCCGTGCTCAAGTCGCTGGTGATGCCGGCGGTCGCGCTGCTGCTGGGGCGCTTCGCGTTCCACCTCGACTCCGAGCACCTCTTCGTGGTGACGGTGACCGCCGCGCTGCCGACCGCGCAGAACATCTTCACCTTCGCCTCGCGCTACGACCGGGGCATCGCCGTCGCCCGCGACACGGCCCTCGTGACCACGGTCGCCGCGGTGCCCGTGCTCATCGGGGTGTCCCTCCTGCTGGGCTGAGCGGAGCAGCATCCCCGCCTCCCGCTCGGTCCCGGCGGAGGCGCCGGACGGCCCGCGCATCCGCGTCGCGTGTCCCTCGTCCTGGGACGGGGCCGGTGGCGCGGGCCCGGTCGCACTCCGCCGACCGTCGCTTAGGCTCTCTCGAATGAGCACCACCACGTCCGCCGACCGCTCCGCCCGCGGCAGGCCGCGCCGCCGTCGCGGCCTCTGGATCACGCTGATCGTCCTCCTGGTCCTGCTGATCGGCGCCGTCGTCGCGGTGCTCCTCGGCGTGCGCACCTACGACAAGGCGATGACCGTCCGCGACAAGCTGACCGAGGCGATCCCGCTGGTGTCGCAGGTGACGGACAGGCTGACGACGTTCGACACCTCCGGTGCGGAGGAGACCGCGGGCCGGATCGCGACCCTCACCGGCGAGGCGCGCGACGAGACCGAGGACCCGGTGTGGCGGGTGATGGAGGTGGTGCCCGTCCTCGGGCCGAACCTGTCCGCGGTCCGCGCCGCGACCGAGATCGCCGACGACATCTCCGGCCGGATCGTCACGCCGCTCTCCACGACCTCGCTCGACATCCTCAAGCCCGTCGACGGCAGGGTCGACCTCGCGGCGATCACCGAGCTGTCGCAGAAGATCACCGTCGCCAAGGAGGTCGTCGACGCGGCGCAGACCCGCGTCGAGGGCATCGACCGCGGCGCGCTGGTGCCGCAGGTCGCCTCCGCGCTCGACTCCTTCACTCCGCAGCTGGCCACCGCCACCGCGGCGATGGGGCAGGTCGAGCCGCTCACCGCGATCCTCCCCGACTCCCTCGGAGCCTCCGGCCCGCGCCACTACCTGGTGATGTTCCAGAACCTGGCGGAGTCGCAGGCTCTGGGCGGCGGCGCGTCGTCGGTGATGCAGCTCGACGTCGACGGCGGCGCGATCTCGATCGGCCGTCAGCTGGGCAGCGGCGACTTCCGCGGTCTGGCGCCCGTCACCGTCGACCAGAGCGCGCTCGACACCATCGGCGAGAACATGGCGACGACCTTCAACGTCTCGACCAGCCGCCCCGACTTCCCGACGGCCGCCTCGATCGCCTCCCAGTTCTGGGCGCAGAAGTTCCCCGAGCAGAGGATCGACGGCGTCCTCGCGATCGATCCCGTCGCCCTCTCCTACCTCCTCGGCTCGACCGGGCCGGTGACCCTCACCGACGGCACGGTCCTCACGAGCGAGAACACCGTCTCGACCCTGCTCAACGAGGTCTACTTCCGCTACCCGGAGTCGGTCGTGGCCGAGCGCACCGACGAGTTCTTCTCGGAGGCGAGCGCGACGGTCCTGGGCAAGATCCTCGGCGGGGAGATGGAGCCGACGAAGATGCTCCCGGCGATCGTGAAGGCGGTCGACGAGAGCCGCATCCTCGCCTACAGCTCCGACGCCGACGAGCAGGCGCTCCTCGCGCCCACGCCGATCGCGGGGGTCCTGCCGCAGACGACGACCGACGGCACGACCACCGGAGTGTTCTTCCAGGACGCCTCGGGCGGCTCGAAGATGGACTACTACCTGAGCACGGCGGTCACGCAGTCGAGCGCGGGCCGGTGCGCCGCCTCGGGCGCGGTCTTCACCACCTCCGTCACCGTGACCAACACGATCTCGAAGGCGGTCGCTCGGACACTGCCCGGCTACGTCGCCGCGGCCGGCGGGCGCGGTGCGTACCCCCTGGGCGACTTCGTCACCAACATCTACGTCTACGGCCCTCCCGGGACCACGGTGTCGAGCGCGGCCTGGGCCGACGGCACCGGCTACGGACCCGAGAGCCTCGACGACCTCGGCCGTCCCGTCTCGAAGGTCGCGGTGCAGCTCTCGCCCGGCCAGTCCGAAACGTTCGACGTGCAGTTCAGCGCCGGCGACGCCGCCGGCTTCGGCGACCAGACCGTGCGGGTGACCCCGATGATCAACCCCACCGCGGTCACGCTGAACGACGAGCCCGCCTGCGGCTGACCGCGCGATCGCGCCCCGAGCACGCCGACCGCTGACGCGCCCCCGGGTCGGTGCTGGACCAGCGCCGACCGCTCCGACCGCTGACGCGCCCCCCCGGGTAAGTGCTAGACCAGCGCCGAACCGGGGATCGAGCTCGTCACGAGCGAGGAGGCGAGGAAGGCGGTGGCGATGCAGAGCACGAACCCGATGACCGGCACGAGGAACGCGCGAC
>NZ_PSWK01000004.1:0-185213 GCF_002932735.1 Rathayibacter sp. AY1B7 | reverse complement strand
TCCTCTACCTCTGGCTCTGGGCCCTGGTGCCCCTCGCGCCGCTCGACTCGCGCGACGCGGATCCGGCCGTCCGCCGCTCCGCTCCCGTGGCCGGCCTGCAGGACGAGCGCCCCTCGTCCCCCGAGGCCGTCGCCGAGTGGCGCGAGCGCCAGGAGGCGTGGCGGGCCGAGCGGGAGGCGTTCCGCGCCCAGCAGAGCGCGACGGCCCGCGAGACGGCCCGCGCCCGGGCGGAGGAGGCGCGAGTCGCCGCCGCCGCCGTCACCGCCGCGCGCCTGGAGCGCCAGCGCCTCCGACGCGCCGCGAACCCCCGGCTGCGGGCGAGCCTCACGCTGCTCGCCCTGGGCGCCGCCGCACTGACCGGCGCACTGGTCTCGCTCACCGCCTCCGGGCCGACGGCCCTCGTCGTCGGAGCCGCCTCGGCCGCGCTCGTGCTCGCCGTGGTGATCGTGCTCGCCGGCCTGTTCCGGAGGCGCGCGAGCGCGCTGGTCGCCCTCGCGACGGTCGCGCTGGTCACGGCCGCCTGCGCCGCCGTGCTGCCGACCGACCGCGAGCTGCTCCCCGTGCTGGGCACCTACGGCTTCTCGAGCGCCGCTCCCGGCCGCTACGCGACGCTCGCGGCGAGCGACCTGCGCGTCACGGTCGCACCCGGCTACGAGACCTCCGGCGAGCCGCTGGACCTCTGGATCGGCTACGGGCACGTGTCCGTCGCCACGATGGCGGGAACGGCGGTCCGCCTCGAGGCGACCACGGAGGACACCGAGCTCCTCGTTCTGGACGCCGACGGAGGCGCGATCGACGCGCCCCGCGAGGTCCGCACCGCCGACGGCCGTCAGCTGTGGACGCAGACCTTCGGCGATCCCGAGGCCGAGCCGTTCGTGGTCCGCATCGCCCAGGAGGGCGGGTCGATCCGCGTCCAGGACTCCACACCGGGCGCCGACTCCGGCACCACTGCGCCGGACGCCGCCGCCTCGATCGGCCTGCTCGTCGTCTCGGCCGACCCGGTGCTGCGCGCGCAGGTCGTCGAGCGCGGGATCACGCTCGAGCCCGGCGCCGCGCTCGCCCTGGCCGTCGCGGCGCTCGGCGCCATGGCGCTCCTCCTCGCGCTCGCCCGCCTGCTCGACCGCCGCGCCGCTCGCGACGACGGCTGACCCCGGCGCGGGACGCCGGGTGCTCGCAACCCCCTGCCCCGCGTCCGCCGAGAGGCGCAGACTCGTCCCGGGCGATCGCCCGCTACCCCCTGGAGACGAGACCATGCCCTTCTGCGCCCTCGAGAGCCTCCGCTGATGGAGCTGGGCATCGCCGCGATCGTCGGCGTCTCGGTCCTCGTCGCGGTCGCCGTCTTCTCGCGGCGCCTCGGCGTCGCCGCCCCGATCGTCCTCGTGCTCGCCGGCGTCGGCCTCTCGTACATCCCCGGGGTGCCGGAGGTGGTCGTCCCGCACGAGTGGGTGCTCGACGGCGTGCTGCCGCCGCTGCTCTACGCGGCGGCGCTCAGCGTCCCGTTCATCGACTTCCGCCGGAACCTCACCACCATCACCGGCCTGTCGGTCGTTCTGGTGCTGATCTCGGCGGCCGGCGTCGGCGCGCTCCTCTTCCTCCTCCTCCCCGAGCTCGGGCTGGGCCTGGCGATCGCCGTGGGCGCGATCATCAGCCCGCCCGATGCGGTCGCCGCGACCTCGGTCGGCCGGCGGCTCGGCCTCCCGCCGCGGCTGCTCACCCTGCTCGAGGGCGAGGGGCTGATCAACGACGCGACCGCGCTGGTCCTCCTCCGCTCGGCCCTCGCCGCCGCCGCGGGGACGCTCGCGACGCCGTGGGCCGCGATCGGCGACTTCCTCTACGCGGTCGTCGTGGCCGTCGTGGTCGGGTTCGTGGCCAGCGTCGTCACCGTCTTCGTCCGCTCGCGGCTCGAGGACCCGGTGCTCAACACCGTCCTCTCCTTCATCGTCCCCTTCGTCGCGTTCATCCCCGCCGAGGGCCTGGGCGCCTCGGGCGTGCTCGCCGTGGTCGTCGCCGGCCTGCACACCGGACACGCCTCCTCCCGCGCCTTCACCGCGCAGTCGCGGGTGAACGACCGGATCAACTGGCGGACCGTGCAGTTCCTGCTCGAGAACGGCGTGTTCCTGCTGATCGGGCTCGAGATCCGCTCGCTGATCCACGACGCCGACAGCGCACGCCTCTCCGTGCCCGGAGCGGTCGGGATCGGGCTGATCGCGGTGGTCGGGCTGATCGTCGTGCGCTTCCTCTGGGTCGGGCCGGTCCTCCTCGGCGAGCGCTGGCAGACCCGCCGGGCCGAGCGCCGGGCCCGCGAGCAGAAGGAGCTGCTCGAGTCGCCCGAGGCGCAGGAGCTGCCGAAGGAGGAGCGCGGCCGGGCGAAGCGGCGCTACCTGCTGCGGCGCAGCGACTACCGGCACTTCAGCCGCAACGGCATCGGCTGGCGCGGCGGTCTGGTGCTCGGCTGGTCCGGGATGCGCGGAGTGGTGACCCTCGCGGCCGCGCAGTCGCTGCCCGAGGACATCCCCTACCGCCCGCAGCTCGTGCTGATCGCCTTCACCGTGGCCGTCGCGACCCTGCTGATCCAGGGCAGCACGCTGCCGCTGCTGATCCGGGCGCTGGGCATCCGCGGGATCGATGTGCCCGAGGACCAGCGCGCGCTCGCGGGCCTGCTCGACGAGATCACCGAGAAGGGCCTCTCGGTGCTGGAGCGCCCGGGCGACGCCGTCGAGGGCGCCGACGGCGTCGCTCCGGACGTCCTGGAGCGGGTACGGCAGACGTCGTTCCTCCGCTCCGAGGCCGCCTGGGAGCGCTCGCGCGGCATGGAGCGGTCGGTCGCGGACACTCCGCACCGCCTCTACCGGGCGCTGCGCCTCGCCGTGGTCGCGGCCGAGCGGGAGGCGCTGCTGGACGCGCGCTCGCGCCGCGCCTACCCGCAGCGCATCCTCCGCGACGCCCAGTCGCTGCTCGACCTCGAGGAGACGCGGCTGCGGGTCCGGCGGGGCTCCGAGTCCTGAGGGCTCGGGATCGTGACGATCGCTCCCGGGGATGCCCGCGCTGATCCGCGCCCTGTGGAGGAGCGCCGAGCTCCTCGAGTGCGCCATCCGGATCGACCCCTCGGACCACGGCCGTCCGGCCTCCCCGGCAATAGCCCGCCGATGCGTCACCCCCCGTTAAGCCCGCGCGCCCCGCTTCCTCTGGCACTGCCGTCGCCCCGCCCGTAACCTGCGGATCGCCTGAGAACCGGAAGCTCGATTCGCCCGCACTCGAAGAGGGGTGGCGGGCCGGGGCGGATCCCCTCGGGGGACATCACGAGGGCCGATCCGCGCGCCAGCCCTCGCAGAGAGGGCAGACGGGGCGCTGAGAGGAACGCTATCCCGTGCGGCGCCGGAGCGCACGCCTCACTTCGTTCGAGTGCTCTCAGGTCCAGTCGAGAGCGGAGCGCTCGGCCCAGTAGCGGGCCGGATCCACGGCGAGCGCCGGGAGGTCCGGGAGCTCCCGGGGCTGCGCGCGCAGGTTGGCCCGCAGCTGCTCCGGAGTCGCCGCGCCGCTCAGCACGACGTCGGCCCAGGGCTGCGCGAGGACGGCCCCCAGGGCGACGGCGTCCGGCGCGGCGCCGGCGTGCTCGATCGGGTGCGCCACGAGCCTCCCGTTGGCGAGGGCCTCCTTGACCACCACCAGCCAGCCGTCGTCGTGCGCGGCGGCGAGCGCCCGGCCCGCGGACTGCTCGAGCGGGTTCCAGGTGCTCTGGACCGCGCTGAACGGCGACTCCGGGATCGCGCGGGCGAGCTCGATCACGCGCGCCTGCTCGGGTCCGCTGGTGGAGAGGCCGACGCGCACTCCGGAGCCGGCGAGGCCGCGCAGTCGGTCCAGCAGCGGGCGGTCGGTGAGGGCCGGGCTCTCGGGAGTGATCGAGTGGACGAGGTAGGAGTCAGGCGCCGAGCCGAGCGCGTCGAGCGTGAGCGGCCACTGGCGGTCGAGCATCGCGACCGAGTGCTCCTTGCGCTCGTGCACCGGCGCATCCATCGCCCACCCGCCGACGTACTCGTAGCCCCACTTCGACTCGATCGTGAGCGCCGCCCGCCGCTCCGGATGCCGGGCGAGCCAGCCGCCGAGGAACTCCTCCGCGCGCCCGTAGGAGCGCGCGGCGTCGAGGAAGCGGACGCCGGCGTCCCACGCCGCGTCGAGCAGCAGGTGCGCGCGCTCGCGCAGCGCGTCGACGCTCCGCTCGGCCGCGGGGCCGAGGTCGTCGTCGCGCCCTGCCGTGATGTACGCCGGCCGGCCCACGGCCGCCAGCCCGATCCCGAAGCGCTGCATCCCGCCCACGGTACGCCGGTCCCGGAGCTCCGGCAGCCGCTAGCGTCGAGCGGTGACCTCCGCCCTCGACCGCAGCATCCTCCGGCTCGCCGTCCCGGCGCTGGGCTCGCTGGTCGCCGAGCCGCTGTTCCTGCTCACCGACTCCGCCCTGGTCGGCCATCTCGGCGCCGTCCCGCTCGCCGGGCTCGCGCTGGGCGGCACGGTGCTGCAGACGATCGTCGGCCTCATGGTCTTCCTCGCATACAGCACGACTCCGCGGGTCGGCCGGGCCCTCGGCGAGGGCGACGAGCGAAGGGCCGTGGCGGCCGGGATCGACGGCGGCTGGCTGGCCCTGCTCCTCGGCGCCGGCATCGCCGTGGTGGGCGCGCTGACCGCTCCGGCCGTCGTGGCGCTCTTCGGCGCGGAACCGGCGGTGGCCGAGGCGGGCGTGCGGTACCTGGCGGTGAGCATGGCCGGGATCCCCGCCATGCTCGGCGTCTTCGCGCTCACCGGGCTCCTCCGCGGCTTCCAGGACACCCGCACTCCGCTGGTGATCGCCGCCGGCGGATTCGCCCTCAACGCCGCTCTCAACGCTGTGCTGATCTACCCGGCCGGCCTGGGGATAACCGGCTCCGCACTGGGGACGGTGATCGCGCAGTGGGCCATGCTCGCGGCCTACGCGGGAGTCGCGCTGCGGCTCGCCCGGAGGGTCGGCGCGCCGCTGCGGCCGCACCTCGCGGGCCTGGCCTCCTCCGCGGGATCCGGCGGCTGGATGCTGCTGCGCACAGCGAGCCTCCGCGCGGCGATCCTGCTCGCGGTCGCGACCGCCACCTCGCTCGGGGCGGAGGAGCTGGGCGCCTTCCAGGTGGCGATGACGCTGTTCTCGACGGTCGCCTTCGCCCTCGACGCGGTGGCGATCGCCGCGCAGGCGCTGCTGGGCCGCCTCCTCGGCGCGGGCGACGCCGAGCAGGCCCGAGCCGTCACGAAACGCTGTGTGACCTGGGGAATCGGTGCAGGAGTAGTGCTCGGAGCGCTGGTCACCGGTCTGAGCGGTGTCCTGCCGTACGTCTTCTCGAGCGACCCGGAGGTGCTGCGGCTGCTGCCCGCGGCGATCGCCGTCGTGGGCCTCACCGCTCCGCTCGGCGGCTACGTCTTCGTGCTCGACGGCGTGCTGATCGGCGCCGGCGACGGCCGCTACCTGGCGCTCAGCGGCCTCGCGAACCTCGCCGTCTTCGTCCCGCTCGCCCTGCTCGCCCCCGCCGCGCCCGCCGAATGGCGCCTCCTCGCGCTCTGGCTCGCCTTCGCCGTCGGCTTCCTCGGCGCCCGCGCGGTCACCCTCGGGCTCCGGGTCCGCAGCGACGTCTGGCTCCGCTGATCGCGCTCCTCCCCTGTGGAGAAGCCTGTGGACAACTCCGGTCAGCGCGGCGGAGCGCTGGTGTTCCCGCGGTGGAAGACGGCGTGGAAGCAGACCGCCTCCGCCTCCTCGTCGGCCAGGAGCGCGACCGCGGCCCGTCCCGCCGCACGGCCCTTCTCGACCGCGGGCTGGGCCATCGTCGTGAGGTCGTACTCGGCCGCGAGACCGGGCACCTGCACGCCGTCGAAGCCGACCACCGAGAGGTCCTCGGGCACGCGCAGCCCGCGCTCCTCCGCCGCGAGGATCACGCCCGCGGCCAGCAGATCGCTCTGCGCGACGACCGCGGTCGGCGGCTCCGCCCCCTCGAGCAGCGTGCGGCCCGCGGCGACGCCCTCGTCGACGGAGCTCGCCGCGGCGGCGACGACCGACGCCTCCGGGAAGACGTCCTGCACGCCGAGGAGGCGGTCGACCGGAGTGATGCTGGGGCTCGAGCGCCAGCCGGCCGGGATCGCGCCGCGGCGGCGGTCCTTCGCGAACGGGAGCGCGACCACCGCGACCCGCTCGTGGCCGAGCTCGCGCAGGTGCTCCGCGAGGGTCCGGCTGGCCTCGCGGTTGTCGAGCGAGATCACGGCGCCGCCCAGCTCCGAGAGGCCCTCGACCACGACGACCGGCACCCCCCGGCGGCGCAGCACGGCGACGGAGTCGTCGACCGACGGGCTGCAGCCGACCAGGATCATCGCGTCGACCGGGGCCGTCGCCAGCAGGCCCGCGCCGTCGCCGGTCTCGGTGAGCAGCAGGATCCCGGCGTCGACCCCGCCGAGCACGTCGGCGATCCCGTCGAGCATGGCGATCTTGATCGGGTCGCGGAACGCGTGCAGCATCCGCTCGTCCACGACGACCCCCACGATCCCCGAGCGGCCGCGGCGGAGCGAGCGCGCCCGCGGGTCGGGGCCGGCGTAGTCGAGCTCGGACGCCGCGCGCAGCACCCGCTCCTTCGTGGCCTCCGAGACGGGGCCGGAGCCGCTGAAGACCAGCGAGGCGGTGGAGGGGGACACTCCGGCCCGGCTCGCGACGCGGGCGAGCGTCGGCCGGGGGCTCTTGCGGGGTTCCACGTTCCTCCTCGTGGGGGCGGCGCGCTCGTCGTCGGTTGACCGTCCCCGGGGTTCCGGATAGCTTAGACCGGCTCGCTTCGAATCGATTCGACCGTGCCTCTCGATCCGGTGTCCGGATCCCGCCCGCACCAGGAGAACCGCCATGACCTCGACGTCCGCGCTCACGCGCCCGCAGCTGGTCGCCTGGCGCAACGCCGTCTTCACGATCTTCGTCCTCAGCGGGATCTCCATCGCCACCTGGGTCTCGCGCACCCCCGCCATCCGCGACGAGCTCCAGCTCTCGACCGCCGGAGTGGGCCTGCTGATCCTCTCGATGTCGATCGGCGCGATCGTCGGACTCGCGTTCTCGACGCCGGTCATGGGCGCGATCGGCGCCCGGCGCGGCATGGCGCTCGGCCTCACCGTCTCGGCGGCGGGCCTCGCGGTGCTGGGCGTCTCGGCCGACGTCATCGGCGTCCTCCCCGCGGCCTTCGCCGGCATGGCGATGCTCGGCTTCGGCAACGGAGCGGTCGACGTGATGATGAACGTCGAGGGAGCGGCCAACGAGAAGGCCTTCGGCAAGACGCTCCTGCCGCTGTTCCACGCCTTCTTCAGCCTCGGCACCGTGGCCGGCGCGCTGATCGGCGCGGGCGCCTCCGCTCTGGCCGTGCCCGTCGCCGTCCACCTCGGCGCGATCGCCGTGGTGATCGCCATGACCGCGGTGATCGCGATCCGCTTCGTCCCGGTCCGCGAGGAGCTCGACACCTCCGGCGCGGCGACCACGGTGAAGCCGCCGGTCCGCGAGCGCGTCGCCGCCTCCCTCGGCGTCTGGCGCGACGGCCGCCTCGTCCTCATCGGCCTGATCATGCTGGGCATGGCCTTCGCCGAGGGCTCCGCGAACGACTGGCTGACCCTGGCGATGGTCGACGGCCACGGCACCGACAAGACGACCGCCGCCGTCGTGTTCGGCGTGTTCGTCGCCGCCATGACCGTCGGACGCGTGATCGGTGGGCCCGTGCTCGACCGCTTCGGCCGCGTCCCGGTGCTGCGCGCCTCCGCCGGGCTCGCGATCGTCGGCATCCTGCTGTTCATCCTCGCCCCGGTCGACGCGCTCGTCGTCGTCGGCGCGGTCGCCTGGGGTCTGGGCTGCTCGCTCGGCTTCCCGGTGGGCATGTCGGCCGCGGCGGAGGGGCCGCACTCGGCCGCCCGCGTCAGCGCGGTGGCGATGCTCGGCTACGTCGCGTTCCTGGTCGGACCGCCGGCGATCGGCTTCCTCGGCGAGCACTACGGACTGCTGAACGCCCTCTTCCTGGTGCTGGCCCTGGTGGTCGTGGCCGGGCTCGCCTCCCCCGCCGCCCGCAGCCGGCGGAGCTGACCGCCCCGCTCCACGCGCCTCCGCAAGCCCCCGTGGGGCCCGGGCGCCCCGGCGCGCCTCCCCCTAGGCTTCCCAGGACGGCGGTGGAGGGGGAGCGGATGCGGTACCGAGCGCGCGACGGCGCCCTGCTCCACGTCGACGAGCACGGAGCCGGTCAGGGGCGGCCCCTGGTCGTCGTCCCCGGTGAGCCGGAGCGCCACCCCTCCTACCTCGGCTCGTTTGCCTCGATCGCCTGCACGCGCCGCGTCCTCGTGCTGCACCCGCGCGGAGTGGGCGGCTCCGCGGAGCTGCCTCCCGCTCCCCCGGCCACGACGGCCGCCGACGTGGAGGACCTGCGCCGCCACCTCGGCGTCGACGAGCTCGATCTCGCCGCGCATGACTCCGGCTGCCGCGCCGTCCTGCTCGCCGCCGTGGACGCGCCCGAGCGCGTCGCCCACCTGCTCCTGATCGCCCCCGGCACCGCCTGGCTCGGGATCGACGACCGGGCTGCCGGTCACACGACTCCCGCCGGCTCCGACGACACCGCGGCGATCCGCGACGCTCTGCAGCGCCTCGACTGCCCCGCGGTCGTCCTCGGCGGCGAGGACGATCCGGTGACGGGCGTCGCCGCTCTGGAGGCGCTCACCGCGCTGCTGCCGCAGGCGAGCCTGGCCGTCATCGAGTCGAGCGGCCACCACCCGTGGGCGGAGGCGCCGGCCGAGTTCGCGGTCGCGCTGCGCGCCTCGCTCTCGGTGCCGCCGCCCGCTCCTCCGCTCGGCCGCCGGCCTCCCGTCGCCGCGCGCTGAGCCGGGAGCCCGCCGGAGCCGCGCCGTCTATCCTCGACGGGTGCGTCTCGTCATCGCGCGCTGCTCCGTCGACTACACCGGCCGTCTCAGCGCCCACCTCCCGCTCGCCACCCGCCTCCTGCTCGTCAAGGCCGACGGGAGCGTCCTCATCCACTCCGACGGCGGCTCCTACAAGCCGCTCAACTGGATGAGCCCTCCCTGCACGCTGATCACGGGCGAGCCCGACGAGGAGGCGCGCGCCGCGGGAGTGACGCAGCAGTGGACCGTCGCGCACCGCAAGACCGGCGACGCTCTCGTCGTCTCGATCCACGAGGTGCTGCACGATTCGGCGCACGAGCTCGGCGTCGATCCGGGACTCGTGAAGGACGGAGTGGAGTCGCATCTCCAGCGCCTTCTCGCCGAGCAGATCGGTCTCCTCGGAGAGGGGCACACTCTCGTCCGGCGCGAGTACATGACCGCGATCGGCCCGGTCGACATCCTCGCCCGCGATTCCTCGGGAGCCGCCGTCGCCGTCGAGATCAAGCGCCGCGGCGAGATCGACGGAGTGGAGCAGCTCACCCGCTATCTCGAGCTGATGAATCGCGATCCGCACCTCTTCCCGGTGACGGGAGTCTTCGCCGCTCAGGAGATCAAGCCGCAGGCGCGGACTCTCGCCGAGGACCGCGGAATCCGTTGCGTGGTGCTCGACTACGAGGCCATGCGCGGCACCGACGACTCCCACACCCGCCTGTTCTGACAGGCACGGCGAAGGCCCCCGCGATCGGATCACGGGGGCCTTCCGCTCACCGGGCGCGAGGCCCGGGAATGCGGCGTCTCACCGGGCCGAGAGCCCGGCGGCCGCTACTTGTGGGCGGCCTGGTAGGCGGCCTGGACCTCGGAGGGGATGCGTCCGCGGTCGGAGACGGGGTGGCCGTTGGCGTTCGCCCACTCGCGGATGGCCTTGAGCTGCTTGGGGTCGCTCTTGGAGGCGGTCGCGACGCTCGTGGCGGCCGCGGGGCGCGAGCCGACGCGGCGGGCGCTCGAGACGAACTTCTCGAGCGCCGAGTGGAGCTCGGCGATGTTGTCGGGGCCGAGATCGATCTCGTAGTTGGCGCCCTCGATGCTGAAGCGGACGGTACCGCCGTCACCGGAATCGATAAGGGTTCCGTCGATATCGTCGACAAGCGTGATCTTCTGGGCCACTTTTCCTCCTGGAGTTCGCGGGACCGGACTGTCTCGACCCGGACCGGGAGAGACATTACCCCCTTTCACAATCGAGTGCGCCATGAATGGCGCCATTCGTCCCTTTCTCGCGCCATGTCGAGGGGAATGTTCAGGATAAGCGGAGGCAATCACGGCTGAATCGAGCTGTTCGCCACCAGCCGTCGAATGGAGGACACGGTGTCCGCAGACGGCCGTAACGATTCCGGACACCGATCGCGCGCATTCCCGGGAACCGGTCCCGGCGATTCCGATCACGCCCCGGTCTTCGTTAGCGTGGAGCCATGGCACGACGAGGCGGACCCCCTGCACGCCCGGCGCGACCCGGTCCGTACCGCAATGCGGAGGCTCGGGAAGCACTGGAGGCGCTCGTCGCCGCTCCCACCGCCGAGGCCGTCGACCGGCTGCTCGAGGCCTGCCTCGACGGCTCCCTCGTGGTCGACGTCACGGGCTCCCAGCCCGGAGGCGTGCCGCACGTCCGCACCGTCGCGACGACCACCGGGGAGCAGGTCCTGCCGCTGTTCACCTCCACGGACGAGGTGCGCACCGCGGTCCCCCGGCAGCAGCATCCGCGGGTGCAGATGCTGGTCCTCCCCGGACGCGAGGCCTTCGCGCTGATCCGCACCGCCGACTTCGTCGCCGTGCAGCTCGACCCCGGCTCGATCGCCCAGGTCGTCACCCGTTCGTTCGTCGAACGGGCTCTGGACGCCGAACGGCCGTAGAGTGTGGCCCCCGGCGGGGCAGCGCCGGCGTCACCCCGTCCTCCGAGGTCAGGAGCCCGCCATGTCCGACACGACCCTCGCCGCCACCGGCCTCGACGCGCGAGCCGGCACCTGGTCCTGCATCCTGTTCGACCTCGACGGCACGATCACCGACTCGGCCCCCGGCATCACCGGCACCCTCGTCGAGACCTTCGTCGAGCTGGGCCGCCCCGTGCCCGCTCCGGCCGAGCTGCTGGCCTACGTCGGCCCTCCGCTGCTCGAGGCGTTCCGCGAGCTCGGCGGGATGACCGTCGAGGAGGCGCAGGCCGCGCTCGTGGTCTACCGCCGCCGCTACAACGCGGGCGGGCTGTTCGACTCCTCGGTCTACCCGGGGCTGCCCGAGGTGCTGGCGCGCATCGCCGAGGCCGGCGTGCCGCTCTCGCTCGCGACCTCCAAGCCGGAGTCGGCGGCCACGCGCATCCTCGAGCACTACGGACTGGCGCAGTACTTCACGGTGATCTGCGGCGCCTCCGAGGACGAGGTCCGCAGCGCCAAGGCCGACGTCGTGGAGGAGGCGCTGCGCCGGCTCCGCGAGCTCGGCGTCGACCTCTCGGCGCCGGTGATGGTGGGCGACCGCGAGCACGACGTGCAGGGCGCCGCCGCCCACGGCGTGCCGACGATCATGGTCGAGTGGGGCTACGGATCGCCGCTCGAGGCGGTCGGGACGATCGCGCTGGTGTCCGGCGCCGAGGAGCTCGCGGACCTCCTGCTCCCGTGACCTGCGTACGATGAGGGTATGACTGGTCTGGGCGTCGTCCTCTCGTTCGTGCTGTTCCTCGGCGGGATCCTCGTTCTCGGCAACTCGTTCCTGCTGCCCGACATCGCCGGATTCCTCTTCGTCGGCGGCATCCTGATGATCTCGGGATCGCTCGCCGTCGCGTTCCACGTCCTGCCGAAGTCGCAGTAGCCGGGTCGCTCCGGGCGACCGCCTCCGCGGCTCGCCGCTCCGCTCAGCCCAGCGTGCTCGCGTCGAGGTTGATGACTGCATTGATGTAGACCGCCTCGCCGGCTCCGGCGATCGTCGGGTTCATCCGGAGCAGCTGCTGCACCGGGATCCCGAAGCGCTGCGCGATGTCGAAGAACGTGTCGCCCTGCACCACGGTGTAGCTCACGATGTCCCCCTCCCCGTCGCGGGTCGGCTCGCCGTTCGCCCCGGGAACCGCGCCGTTGTCGACCGCGAAGGCGGTCTCGGGGATGTCCGGTGTCGCGTTCGGCGTGAAGGTGACCGTCGCCTCGGGGACCGGCGCGAAGACCGTGGCCGTCGCCTGCGGGAGCGCCGCCGTGACGGTCGGGTCCGGCACCGGAGTCGGCGTCGCCGTGGCGAACACGGTGACCGTGACCGTCGGAGCCGGAGCGGGCGCCGAGCACCCCGCGAGCGCGAGCACCCCGGCCAGTGCCGTCGCTCCGATGACCGTCCTGCGCATGTCCCCCGCCCTCCGCGCGCCCCGCGGCGCCCGCTCCACCCTAGGAGACGGGGCGGCCGGGGGCACGTGCGCTGTCGCAGGAGGCCGGCGCTGCGGATCCACCGTCGTGCAGGGAGCTCCGCGGTCGCCGGGGCCGGGTCGGCCTCACCGGGACCGGGTCACGACGGGGGCTCAGTGAGCAGGCGCAGCCCGCCGCCGCTGTTCGCCGCGTCCATCAGGAGCTCGACCCAGGTCGGGTTGATCGTCGGCTGCCGGCTCCCCGCGAAGTGGAACTGCAGGGCGATGTTCGGGTTCATCCAGAAGGAGTGGCGGCCGCGCGCGCCCTCGGGCATCGAATCGAGGGTGAGGCTGAAGCGCTCGTCGCGGCGGAACTTCGCGTAGATCACGATCTGGAGGTGGGCCAGGGTCCGGTCCTCGATCTCGATGACGGCAGGAGGAGTGCCGTAGAGGAATTGACCCATGCCGCCAGACTATAGGCCCCTCGGCTTATTACTAGTCCGTCTAGCTATTTGGCTGCGGAGGGTTCCGCGCCGTCCACTTCGTCCGTATCGTGCCCGTCGCCGTGCTCCGCGTCGATCTCGTCGACGGCCGCGCTCATCCGGCGGAGGAAGTTGACGACGACCTCGGCCTCGGGGGCGTCCAGGTCCTCGGCGATCTCGAGCATCCGGCGGTGCATCTCCTGGAGCGTGGCGCGCACCTCGTCGTCGCTGTCGACGGTCGCCTCCACGACGATCCCGCGCCGGTCGGTCGGGTTGGGCTTGCGCACGAGGTGGCCGCTGCGGACCAGGCGGTCGATGAGGACCGTGGTCGACGCGGACGAGATGGAGAGGTGCGAGGCCAGGTCCTTGCCGGTCACCAGCTCGCCCTTGCGCTGCTGGCGGAGCAGGTACTGGATGGCGATCAGGTCCGTCTCGCCCATCGCCATCCGCTCGCGCGTGCGGCGGCGCATCGAGACCTCGGAGACGCGGTACGTGCGCATGGCGCTCAGCACCTCGACCGCACGGCGGGTGGACGACTCGTCCGGGTACCAGTACCCGGCGCCGCTCCGCAGGCTCGTGTCGCTCATCCGCACATCCTAGACCGGCTGATCACCAGGCCGTCTAGCGAGTCGCCCGCGCCTACGCTGGACCGGTGACCGCCACCCTCGTCGCCAAGGGCCTCTCCGGAGGCTATGCGCACCGCACCCTGTTCGACGGACTCGACCTGACGGTCGCCCCTGGGGATGTGGTGGGCGTCGTCGGGGCGAACGGAGCCGGCAAGTCGACGCTCCTGCGCATCCTCGCGGGCGAGACGGCTCCGCTCGAGGGCTCCGTCGTGCTCTCGCCGGGCGACGCCTTCGTCGGCTGGCTGCCGCAGGAGCACGAGCGCCGCGAGGGCGAGACCGTCGCCGGCTACATCGCGCGCCGCACCGGCTGCGCCGAGGCCTCCGCCGAGCTCGACGCCGCCGCCTCCGCCCTGGCCGACCCCGATCCCGACGGCTCGATCGCGGACCGGTACGCCCTCGCTCTCGACCGCTGGCTCGCGAGCGGCGCGGCCGACCTCGACGAGCGCACCCCGGTCGTCCTGGCCGACCTGGGCCTGTCGCTCGGCGCCGCGGCCGCCTCCTCGACGATGACCTCCCTCTCCGGCGGGCAGGCGGCGCGGGTCGGCCTCGCGGCGCTGCTGCTCTCGCGCTTCGACGTGGTGCTGCTCGACGAGCCGACCAACGACCTCGACCTCGACGGCCTGGAGCGCCTGGAGGCCTTCGTCCGCGGGCTCCGCGGCGGCGCGGTCCTCGTGAGCCACGATCGCGAGTTCCTCGCCCGCAGCGTCACCCGCGTGCTGGAGCTCGATCTCGCGCAGGGCACCAACCGGGTCTACGGAGGCGGCTACGACGCGTTCCTGGAGGAGCGCGAGACCGCGCGCCGCCAGCGCCGCGAGAAGTACGAGGACTTCGCCGAGCAGAAGGCCGACCTGGTCTCCCGCGCCCGCACCCACCGGGAGTGGTCGAGCCAGGGCGTGCGCAACGCGATGAAGAAGGCCCCCGACAACGACAAGATCCGTCGCAAGGCCTCGGCGGAGTCGAGCGAGAAGCAGGCGCAGAAGGTGCGCCAGATGGAGAGCCGGATCGCGCGGCTCGAGGAGGTCGAGGAGCCGCGCAAGGAGTGGCAGCTCGCCTTCACGATCGGCAGCGCCCCGCGCTCGAGCTCGGTCGTCTCGACGCTGAACGGCGCGGTCGCCCGCCGCGGCGCCTTCACGCTCGGGCCGGTGTCGCTCCAGGTCGACGCGGGCGACCGGATCGGCATCACCGGGCCCAACGGCGCCGGCAAGTCGACGCTGCTGTCGCTCCTCCTCGGCCGCGCCGAGCCGGAGGAGGGCGGCGCCTCTCTCGGAGCGAGCGTGGCGATCGGCGAGATCGATCAGGCCCGCGGGATGCTCGCCGCCGACGTGCCGCTCGCGGACGCGTTCGAGGCGCTGGTGCCCGAGTGGCCGACCGCCGAGGTCCGCACGCTGCTGGCGAAGTTCGGGCTGAAGGCCGACCACGTCGGCCGCCGCGTCGGCGAGCTCTCGCCGGGCGAGCGGACCCGGGCCGCCCTGGCGCTCCTCCAGGCCCGCGGCACGAATCTCCTGGTGCTCGACGAGCCGACCAACCACCTCGACCTCGTCGCCATCGAGCAGCTGGAGGAGGCGCTCGAGGCGTACGAGGGCACCCTGCTGCTGGTCACCCACGACCGGCGGATGCTCGAGACGGTGCAGCTGACGCGGCACTGGCACGTCGAGGCGGGCGTCGTCACGGAGGCGTGACGCCCGCCGCCGCGTCAGTCCCCGGAGGCGCGGGCCGCCTCGTCCTCGCGCCAGCCGGCCTCCTTCTGCACGTACTCGTTGTCGGCGAACTCCGCGAAGTCGCTCTCGTCGGTGATCCGGCGCACTTCGAGGCGGTTGCCGGGCACCAGCGGGCAGCGCAGCGCCCACTCGCGGGCCTGCTCCTTGGAGTCGACCCCGATGATCCAGAAGCCGTTGAAGAGCGACTCGGTCGGGCCGTAGGCGCCGTCGACGACGGTCGGCGGCTCGGAGGAGAAGTCGACCACGAAGCCGGAGGAGGCGACGTCGTCGGCCAGGCCGTCGCCCGAGAGCAGCACGCCCGCCTCGATCATCGCCTCGTTGTACTGCCCCATCCGGGTGATGATCTCGTCGAACGGGATCGAGGCGTAGGCCTCCTTCGCCGCATCGGTCGCGCGCATGATCAGCATGTACTTCATCGGGTCTCCCTGGGGTCGGTGCGCGGGGGCGCAGGGCCTACTCTGGCCCATCCGGGGTGCCGGCGGAACGGTGGGTCCCGAGCGTCTGCGCCACGGGGGTGAGCGCGGAGCGACGGACCTTGCCCGCGTCGCTCCGAACGGGCTCGTGCACGATCCGGAGGGCCCGGAGGCGCCGCTCAGCGCCCAGCTCGGCGTTCGCCCGAGCGAGCAGACCGGCCGGGTCCACGCCCGCGTCGCCCACGTCGACGACCGCCTCCACCGCCTGCCCCAGCTCCGTGTCCGGCACGCCGAAGGCGACCGCCCCGCGGACTCCGGGCAGGGCCTCCAGCACCCGCTCGACCTCGGCCGGCCAGACGCTCACTCCGCCCCGGAGGATCAGATCGTCGGCGCGGTCGACCACCCAGAGCCACCCGTCCCCGTCGACGCGGCCGACGTCGCCGAGGGTGTCCCAGCCCTCCTCCGTCCGCCGCGAGCCCGCGCCGAGGTAGCGGTAGGCGGCGGCCTCGCCGCGGTGCAGCCAGATGCGGCCGAGCTCGCCGGTCGGAGCCTCCGTGCCGTCCTCCCGCAGGATGCGCAGGGTCGTCCCGCTGATCGGCCGTCCGACACTGCCCGGGTGCTCCAGCCACTCCCGGCCCGTGATCATCGTCAGTCCGTTCGACTCGCTGCCCGCATAGACCTCGACCACCCGCTCCGGGCCGAGCCAGCCGATCAGCGCCCGCTTGTCGGCGGGCGCGCAGGGCGCTCCGAGGTGCAGCACCGTCGCGAGCGAGGACACGTCCGCCCCCGACCGCTCGGGCGCAACCAGCAGGCGGCGGATCGTGGTCGGGACGAGCAGGGTCCAGGTGACGCGGTGCTCCTCGATCGCCGCGAGGACCCGGGCGGCGTCGAACCGCGGCAGCAGCACCAGGCGCTGCCCGGTCATCAGCCCGCGGAAGGCGTAGGTGAAGGTCGCCGAGTGCATCAGCGGGCCGCTCACCAGCTGCACGCCCTCGCGCGGCAGGAACGGCGCGACCGGCGCGTCCGGATCCAGCAGCGCCGGGCCCGCGGCCAGCACCACCTTCGGCCGCCCCGTGCTGCCGGAGGAGGTGGGCGCCTTCCAGGACGAGGCCCACCGGTCCTCGAGCGAGCCGGCCGGCACCTCCGGCCCGGGCCGCCAGTCGCCCGCGCGCCACGGGACAGCGGAGGAGGAGGGCGCGCCGATGACGAGCGCCGGCCGCGCGATCCGCTCCACCTCGGCGCGCTCCGCCGCCGACAGCCCGGTCGAGACCGGCTGCGGCACGGCGCCCGCCTTCCAGACCGCCGCGCAGACGACGAGCGCGTCCAGCGAGTTCGAGAGCGAGACGGTGACGAGGTCGTCGGTCCGGACGCCGAGATCGCGGTAGGCGCGGGCGAGGCGGGTGCTCTCGCGGTCGAGCTCCCCCGCCGTCAGCGCGCCCTCGTCGGCCACGGCGACGATCCGGTCGGGATCGGTGTCGGCGAGACCGGTGACGATGCGCGAGATCGACCGGCGGGTCACCGGCGGCGCCCGATCGTGTCCAGGCGGCAGGACGGAGTCATCCGGGCACGCCTGCTCGCGCGGATCCCGGCCCGTCCGGAGGAGTTCCTCCTGAGCTCTGAACCGAGCCGTCGAGCACCCGCTCGTAGAACCGCAGATGCGCGGCCGCGACGTCGTCCCAGGAGTGCGAGGCGGCCAGGGCCCGGCCGTCCGGCGAGGGCAGCGTCAGGGCCTCCTCCAGCGCGTCGGCGAAGGAGGCGGGGTCCCGCCCGTAGCGGACCGCGTCCCCGAACACCTCGTGGATCACCGGCAGCTCCCGCGCCACGACCGGCACCCCCGCGGCGAGCGCCTCCATCGCCGCCAGCCCGAACCCCTCCTTCACCGAGACGAAGCCCAGCGCGGAGGCGCCGGCGACGAGCGGAGCGAGCCTCTCCTCCGGAACGGTGCCGAGGATCACCGGAGCGATCCCGAGCTCGGCCGCCCTCCGGTCGAAGGCGGCCCGGTACTCGCGGTAGTCGAACAGGGTCTCGCCGCCGCCGAACACCAGCGCGACGTCGTGGCCGCGCTCGCGCAGCAGAGCCCACGCCTCGAGCAGCTCGATGCTGCCCTTCCGCGGCTCGATGCCGCCGAGGGCGAGGAGGTACGGGCCGAGCTCGGCCCGCCACCCCCCGGTCAGCGGATCGTCGACGGCGGCCGCGAACCGCGCCGCGTCGACACCGTTCGGGATCACGTCGGGCAGCAGCCCCCAGCCGGCGCGCACCTCCTCGGCGACCGCAGCGGACACGCACAGCCGGGCCCGGGGGAGCCGGACGGCGCGGTCGTGGCAGGCGCGCAGCTCCGGGGTGGTGAAGTCGTCCAGGTGGTGGATCGTGCGGATCGGCGCGAGTCCGGCGGCGAGCGCCGCGTTGGCCGAGATGCAGTCCTGCGCGTGGACGACCGGGGCGTCCTCGCCCCGCAGGGCCTCGGCCATCGCGGCGATGGACCGGACGATGCGGGCGCCGACCGGCTCGCCCTCGCGGTGCGGAAAGGGCACCACCCGCACGGTCACGCACGGATCGACGGGGCGGAAGAAGGAGTCGTCGCCGCCCCGGGCGAGCGTGCGCACCGTGACGTCGTGTCCGGCGCGCGCGAGCGCCTCGGCGAGGGCGAGGGTGTGCACCACCCCGCCGCGCGGCCGGGTGGAGTAGGTCAGCAGGCAGATCCGCATCTCAGCTCCGGTAGGCGTGCTCCGCGCGGTCGCGGAGGTGGTGCATCGTGCGGCGGGCGCGGGCGACGGAGCCGGCGACGTCAGCGGAGGCGAGCGCGAGCCCGCCCTTCGCCCAGGTCTTCGCGATGATCTCTCCCGCCGGATCCACGACCTTCGCCTGCCCGAGGAACCGCAGGCCGCCGAGCACGCCGGTCTGGTTCGAGGAGACGAGGTAGACCTGGTTCTCGGCGGCGCGGGCGCAGTCGTAGAGATCGAACAGGTGGGCCTGGCGGTCGTTGCGGATCCGATCGGAGCGGTCGGTCACGCTCGCGGGCCACGCGCTGAGGCAGGCCAGCACCTCCGCGCCGTCGAGGGCCAGCGAGCGCGAGGACTCCGGGAAGGTCTTGTCGAAGTCGATCAGCATCCCCATCCTCCCGATCGGCGAGTCGAAGGCGGCGAAGCCGCGACCCGGCAGGTACGCCTCGGACTCGCCCAGCGGCAGGTGGACCTTGCGGTGCGTGCCGATCACGCGCCCGCCGTGCACGCAGACCGCGGTGTCGTAGCGGACCTCGCGACCGCCCTCGAGCGCGCGCTCCGCGATCCCGAAGCACACGGTGAGATCGCCCGCCAGCTCGGCCACGCGGGCGACCTCCGGCCCATCGAGCTCGAGGCTCGGCGGCAGGTCCGGCCCGGGGTGCTGGAGGTCGAGCAGGTAGCCGCCGAGGGTCGCGTCCGGGAGCACGAGCAGGTCGACCGAGCGCTCGCGGGCGTGAGCGATGATGCCGGCGAGCTTGGCGAGGGTGCGGTCGATGTCGCGACCGAAGTGCGCTGCAACCGCACCCATCACCGTCTCCGTCATGCGAGGAGGCTATCCGGCGAGATCCGGCTCGCGCTCCCGAGCGAAGCGCCCCGCCTCGCGCACTCGCCGGACCTCCTCCGCCAGGTGCCCCGCATCGCGGGCGATCGCCTCGAAGCGGCCGGACCCCCAGGTGTGCAGCCACGGCAGCCCGAGGAACGACAGGCCCGGCACGCTCGTCACTCCGCGCTGGTGGGTGGGATGGCCGGCGCCGTCGAACACGCCGATCTCGACCCAGCGATAGTCGGAGCGGAACCCGACCGCCCAGACGACGCTGCCGATGCGCGCGAGGTCGAGCCCGGTCGCCTCGGACTCCGGCCGCCAGACCGGACGGCAGCGGTCCTCCTCGGGAGCGTCGATGCCGTGCGCCGCGATGTAGCGGTCGATGTCGTCCTTGATCGACTCCGCGACCGAGTCCGCGTAGTCGAGCGACGCCTCCGCCGTGGGGGCGAAGCGCAGCCGGGACCCCTCCACCCCGGCCAGTCGGCCGTAGAGGTGCATCCCGTCGCGGGCGAAGGCGCGCAGGTCGATGTCCCGCCCGCCCCCGCGCCCCGTCACGTAGTGGTTGGTCGACTCCCGCTTGGTGAGCCCGCCGACCTGCGCGTGGACGGGCACGTCGTACACGCCCATGTCCTGGAGCCAGGCGACGCAGTCGCGGCCCCGGTAGAAGCGCGCCACCCGCGGCGCGCTGCCGAGGGCGAGGTGGACCTCGCGCCCGGCGAGGAAGAGGTCCTCGGCGATCTGCGCGCCCGACTGCCCGGAGCCGACGACGAGCACGCCGCCGGGCGGGAGCGCCTCCGGCGAGCGGTAGTCGGCGGAGTGGAGCTGCAGCACGTCCGACGGCAGCCGCGCGGCGACGGCGGGGAGGACCGGGCGGTGGTAGCCGCCGGTCGCCACGACGACCTGGTCGGCCGTGATCGCGCCCGCGCTCGTGATCAGCTCGAAACCTCCCCCGGCGCGCTCGCGGAGCCGGCTCACCTCCACGCCCTCGACCACGGGGGCGTCGAAGCTCTGCGCGTAGCGGCGCACCCACGCGTGCACCTCGTCGCGCGTCATGAATCCGTCCGGGTCCGGCCCGTCGTAGGGGTACCCGGGGAGGCGGCACTGCCAGTTCGGCGTGACGAGGGTGAAGGCGTCCCAGCGGCGGTCGATCCAGTCGTGGCCGATGGTCGCGCGCTCGAGCACGACGTGCTCGATGCCGTCGTCGACCAGGTGCCGGCTGATCGAGAGCCCGGCCTGCCCGCCTCCGACCACCGCGACCTCGACGTGGCGCCCGGGCTCGATAGCGGCGCTCACGGCCGCACCCGCTGCCCGGCCGGAGCGGGCGGCTCCATCGCGAGCACCCTGACCGTGCCGCCCTCGAAGCGCTGCGCCGTGCGGAGGATGTCGGACTCCTGCTGCATCGCGGAGGTGCAGGCGAACCCGAACCGCTCCCGCACCCGGTCCGACGCGATGCGCAGCGCCTCACTCGAACGGGCGACGAAGTCCTCGAGCGAGTAGGCGGTCCCGGTCCCGAGGAACTCGTGCACGACCAGGCTCGGCGAGTAGCAGCGCTCCTCCGAGCCGTCCGGCCAGCGGACGTGGAAGGTCATCTCAGGCATGGACGAGTCCTCCGTTCCAGACCCGGTCGATGTCGTAGGCGTCGGGCCGCCGGTCGCGCAGGTGGAACATCCCGCCGCGCATCGCCTCGAAGGCGCCGCGCACGTCGATGTCGGCGACGGCCATGCCTGCTCCGAGCAGCGTCGTCGCGAGCACGTTGCCGCCGGGATCGACGACCTTCGCGTTCCCGACGTAGCGGAGCGAGCCGAAGGTCCCCGACTGGTTCGAGGCGAGCCAGAACACCTGATTGTCGAGGGCGCGGGCGATGTCGAACTGATTGAACCGGTACGTCCAGCGGTCCTCCTGCAGGTTCTCGGCCGTCGCCGTCCGAGCGGCCGGCCACGCCGAGAGCGAGGCGATGATCTCGGCGCCGTCCAGCGCCATCGACCGCGCCGCCTCGGGGAACGCCTTGTCGTAGCAGATCTGCAGGCCCACCCGGCCGACCGGCGTCTCGAAGGTGCCGTAGCCCGGGCCCGGCGAGTACGAGAGGTGCTCGCCCAGCGGCTGGTGCACCTTCCGGTAGCTGCCGTAGACCTGCCCGCCGTCCAGGAGCGCGGCCGCGTTGTAGCGGGTCTCGCCGTCGTCGTCGAGCTCGCAGAAGCCGATCGCCACCACCAGGTCGCCGACGATCTCCTGCACCCGCCGCAGCTCCGGCCCGTCCAGGCGCACCGCCGGCGGGAGGGAGCGGCGGGTGGTGGCGACCGTGTCGCCGTGGTTGCCGAGCGAGGAGAGGTAGCCGCCGATCGCGGCCTCGGGGAGCACCAGGAAGCGCACTCCCCTCTCGCGGGCCTCCTCGGCCAGGGAGGCGATGAGCGCGTAGTTCTGATCCAGGTCGCGGGTGAAGTTCGCCGCGACCGATCCGACGAGGGTCATCGCGATCGCCTACAGGTTGTAGGTGGAGTTGATGATCGCGCCCTTGCGGGCGTAGTGGATGAGCGCGTCCTGCACGTCGAGCGGGTGGCAGGGGATGCAGCCCTCGATCAGGTCCTCCTCGCGGAGGCCGTGGAGCGCCATGCCGAACCGGCAGACGAAGACGCGGTTCCCCTCCTGGATGAAGGTCTCGATGGCGTTGTTGAGGTTCTGCTCGCCGGGGAATCCGGAGTCGCCGACCGTCGGGAAGCCGCGGGTGGCCATCGCGTTGATGGTGCCGGGCCCGTAGAAGTAGAGCGCGGACTCGTAGCCCTTCCGCGCCGCGCGGGTGGCCTGGAGCACTGCGACGAAGCTGACCGAGGACTCGTGGGCGATGCCGTGCACGAGGGTCAGGTACGACTCCCCGGGCTCGGCCTGGTAGTCGGGGAAGACCTTGGTGGAGCCGTAGAGGTTGCTGCCCTTCGGGAGCGCCGGGTGGGCGATCTCGGAGCGCGACATCTCGATGTTGGCGCTGACCTGGTCTTCGATCTCCTGGGAGACGGACATGGTTCCTCCTGGTGTCGGTCCGCCGAAGCGGCGTGCGAGTGCATGGCTCCGGCGGGATGCGCTGAGACGACGCGGGACGACGTCCGCCGGGGTGGAGCAGTGGTGCGGAGTGGAACGCGTCCAGTCAACGGCCGGGATGTTTCGGAGTGGTTTCCACCGGAAGAAGCTCCCGTGACGGCGGATCCGTAACGAGACCGCGTTCCTCCCGTCACGAGGGCGAAACACGAGGCGCCTTGACTGGGGGGTGAGACGACCGCACCGACATCCCGGCCGCCGCTGTGCGCGGCCCGTCCGGCCCGCTCCGCGGTGCCACGAAGGAGTCCTCGTGACCGATCTCCGCAGTCCCTCCCCCGCGTCCTCGCCGCCGGCAACCGGTGCGGCGCACCCGGCCGCCGGCCCGCACCCGGTCGGCGGGGCGCACTCCCCGGGCGGGGCGCACTCGACCGGGATCCGCCGCACCGGCCCCTCCGCCCTCCGCACTCGCGTCGACATCGCCCTGCAGGGCATCCGCGTCGAGGCACCGGTGCACCGCGAGGCCGGCGCCGGCCCGAGCGACGACGGGCACGTGATGCTCGGCGGCCTGGGCGCCGCGATCCCGGTGAACCCCGACAGCCCCTACGTGGTGAGCGGGAACCGCCTCCTGCTCGAGGGCGCCGACATCGGCCTGGACGTGACTGCCGTCCGCCGCCCGCGCTTCTACGATCTCGACACCGCCGACGGCGTCTCCTACGAGAAGATCGCCCGGCTGCACGGCCGTGACATCCTCGCGACCACCGTCGTCCAGACCTGCATGCGCTATGACGAGGCGGAGCGCTGCCGCTTCTGCGCGATCGAGGCCTCGCTCGAAGCCGGTGCGACCATCGCGGTCAAGACCCCGGCCCAGCTCGCCGAGGTCGCGGAGGCGGCGGTCCGCCTCGACGGCGTGCGCCAGATGGTGATGACCACCGGCACCTCCAAGGGCCGCGACCGCGGAGCGGCCCACCTCGCGCGCTGCGTCCGCGCGGTGCTCGCGGCGGTCCCCGGGCTGCCGATCCAGGTGCAGTGCGAGCCGCCCTCCGACGTCTCGGCGCTGCAGGCGCTGAAGGACGCGGGCGCCGTCTCGATCGGCATCCACGTGGAGTCGATGGACGACGCGGTGCGGCAGCGCTGGACCCCGGGCAAGGCGCGGGTCAGCCTGGACGAATACCGCTGGGCGTGGCGCGAGGCAGTGCGGATCTTCGGCCGCAACCAGGTCTCGACCTACCTCCTGGTGGGCCTCGGCGAGGACCCGGACGAGCTGGTCACGAGCGCCCGCGAGCTGATCGGGATGGGGGTCTACCCCTTCGTGGTGCCCTTCCGTCCGCTGCGCGGGACCCTGGCGACCGAGGTCGACCACGTGCTCCCGCCGGCCGGGTCACTGCTGGAGCGGGTCAGCGCCGAGGTCGCCGCGCTCCTGATCGAGGCCGGGATGCTGAGCAGCGGGCAGAGTGCGGGCTGCGCGGCGTGCGGGGCCTGCGGCGTCCTGAAGACGGCCGGCGCCTGATGGTGGAGCTCTCGATCCTCGAGGGTGTTCGGGTCGCGCCTGCGTTCACGGTGGTGCGGGCGGAGGAGCGCGAGCTCGCCGCGCACCGGGCCCTGCGGCGCGAGGTCTTCGTCGCCGAGCAGGGGCTGTTCGCGGGCGACGACCACGACGACGCCGACGACGATCCGCGCTCGGTGGTGCTCGTCGCGGTGGCTCCGGACGGCGCGGTGCTCGGCGGGGTCCGGATCGCGCCTGTCGGCGGCGGACGCGATCTGGGCTGGTGGACCGGCAGCCGCCTGGTGGTGGCGCGCGAGGCGCGGGGCGGCTCCGGGATCGGTGCCGCCCTCGTGCGCGCGGCCTGCGCGGAGGCGGAGGCGCGCGGGGTGCTCCGCTTCGAGGCCTCGGTGCAGCTGCGCAACGAGGTGCTGTTCCGGCGGCTCGGCTGGCGGAGGATCGGCACGAGCACCGTCGCCCGAGTCGAGCACGCCCGGATGCGCTGGCCGGTCGACCGGCTCGACCGGGCGGCCACCGCGGCCAAGGCGGCCCTCGGCGCCCTTCTGGCTCCGCTGGCGGCCGAGGGGGGCCTCGGTGGGGCCGGCTTCGTCGGCGACGACGGAGCACCGGTCCCGGGCAGCGACCTGATCGCCGTCTGCGACGCGATCGTCCCGTCCATGGTGGAGCGCCACCCGGAGTGGGCGGGGTGGTGCTCGGTGCTGGTCAACGTCAACGACCTCACCGCGATGGGCGCGACCGGCATCGGGCTGATGGACGCGATCGGCGCTCGCGACGCGGCCGCCGCCGCGCGCATCGTGAGCGGTCTGCGGGCCGCCTCCGCCGCCTGGGGCGTCCCCGTGCTCGGCGGGCACACCCAGCTCGGAGTGCCGGCGGCCCTGAGCGTCACCGGTCTCGGCCGTACCGCGGCGCCGGTGCCGGGCGCGGCCGCTCCGGGCGACGAGCTCTCGCTGACGGCCGACCTCGGCGGCGGCTGGCGGCCCGGCTTCGCGGGCGCCCAGTGGGACTCGACGTCGTCCCGGCGCGCGGAGGAGCTCCGGGCGATGGCCGCCTCCGTCGGACTCGCGCGGCCGAGGGCGGCGAAGGACGTGAGCATGGCCGGGCTGGTGGGGACGGTCGGCATGCTCGCCGAGGCCAGCGGAGGAGGAGCGGTGATCGACCTCGCGGCGGTCCCCGTCCCCGAGGCGGCCGGCACCGCCGACTGGCTCGGCTGCTTCCCCGGCTTCGCGATGATCACCGCCGACCGGCGGGGGGAGTCGAGGATGGGCACACCCTGGACCGCGACGGCCGCGGTGGGGAGCGTCGTCACGGAGCCGGGCGTGCGGCTGCGCTGGCCGGACGGCGAGGAGACGACGGCGATCGCCGGTGCGGTGACGGGGCTCGGCGCAGCGGGCTGACGGGCCGGGCCGGAGGCGCATCGTCCTCGGCGCGGCCGTGAGACGCAACCCCGCGCAGATCCTCGCCGAGCGGCGGAGACTGGCGGCGGCCCGTTGCTCGACGGGCGCTCATCGACGGAAGGAACGACCCCATGGTGGATCTCGGAGGACTCGCGGACAAGGCGAAGAACGCCGTGAACAGCGACAAGGGCGAGGAGCTGACCGACAAGGGACTCGACAAGGCGGGCGACGCCGCCGACTCCGCGACCGGCGGGAAGTTCGCCGGCCAGGTCGACAAGGCCCAGGAGGCCGGCGACCAGCACGTCGGCAACGACTGACCGCCGGGCGGCCCTTCCGCGCTGTCGCGGAGGGCCGCCCGTCCATCAGTCCCGGTCGCCGAGCCCGCGCAGCAGCGCCCGCACCACGGCGACGGAGCGATCGGCCGCGTCGTCGACGTGCGCCTCGAACTCGCCGGGGGCGCAGAGGTCCGAGATCCCGCGGACCGAGACGAACGGCAGCCCGTGCACGTGCGCCGTCTGCGCGAGGGCGACGGATTCCATGTCGGTGGCGAGCGCGCCGGGGAAGTCGTTCCGCACGCGGTCCACGTGGGCGCTCGAGACGAAGACGTCGCTCGAGACGATCAGGCCGCGGCGCACCGGCGGCCCCTCCAGCAGCTCGAGCTCCGCGGCGAGCGCCGCGTCGTCCCCGGAGTAGCGGGCGGGCATCCCCGGGACCTGCCCGAGCGCATAGCCGAACGCCCGCGCATCGGCGTCGGTCTGCACGTACTCGGCGCCGATCACGACCTCGCCCACGCGGACGTCGGCGCCCAGGCCGCCGGCGGTCCCCGCGCTCACCACGAGCGGCCGCTCGCCGGCCTCCCGAAGGATCGCTGCGGTGAGACCGCCGGCCGCGTTGACGAGGCCGATGCCGGTGCGGACGAGCAGCACCGCGCGGGAGTCGAGCTCGAGCTCCCACTGCAGCGCGTTGCCGACGGCGCGCGGCTCGGAGGCGCTGGTCGCGGCGGCGAGGAACGGGGCGGCCTCCTCGTCCATCGCGACCAGGACGATCGCCGTGCTCACGCGGTGACCGTCTCCCACTCCGAGCGGTGCGCGAGGAACGTGCGCGCCGCCTCCTGCGCCCCCTCGAGGGAGTGGTTGGCGCCCCAGCCGCACTGGGTCTCGTTGGCGGCCGGGACCTCGTCGGCCTCGGTGATGTCCTGGAGCGTCGCCTCGACCAGGCCGAGCACCTCGGAGAGCTCGGGCTCGCCCGAGAGGAGCAGGTAGAAGCCGGTCTGGCAGCCCATCGGCGAGAAGTCGATCACGCGGTCGGAGTGGTTGCGGGACTTCTCGGCGAACAGGTGCTCGAGCGAGTGCACGGTGGGCATCTCGAGGTGCCCGCGGTTGGGCTGGGTGAAGCGCACGTCGTACTTGACGAGGTGGTCGCCTCCGGGCAGCGTCTTCGCGTCGGCGAGGCGCACGTACGGCGCTGCGACGGTGCGGTGGTCGAGGTTGAACGACTCGACGTTCATGCGCGGCTGATCCACGGTGGTCTCCTTCGCTGGGGGTCCCTCCATTGTCCTCCGCTCCGCGGAGCGGAGGCGGACCCCGGCGGATCCGGCTGCTTCTTCTCCGGGGCTGCGCCCGGATGCGAAGAGCTCCTCGCCGGCCACGACGAGGTACGCCGTGTCGAGCGCGATGATCACCAGGACCGCCCTGAACAGGCGCGCGGAGACCGTGCGGTCGTCCAGCGGGACCCCGCCGCCCAGACCCGCACGGAGGCGTGGAGCACCCCGGACAGCACCAGCGCGACGAGCGCCGTCACGCCGAGCACACTGTCCGGAACGACCACCGCCACCACCTCCTCCGTCGACGGGTCGAGCATGCCGTCGCGCCCGACGCGGCGGGGACCCGGGCCCCTGAGCGGTGGAGAACGGGCCGCTCCGATCCCTGGGGAGGAGCCTCGGCCGCTCCTCAGAACAGGTCCGAGAAGCCCATCGCGACGAGGTTCGCGTGCGAGGTCCGCAGGCAGTCGAGCGCGCTCCGCCCGTAGCGCTCGTCCTGCTCGACGAGGAGGTGGTCGACGCCGAGCGCGAGGCTCGTCCCGATGATCCCCGGGAAGTCGAGGTTTCCCTCCCCCACCTCGGCGAACTGCACGTTCGAGGTGAAGGCGTGCACGGACCACCCGCCGGACATGTCGGCGGGCGGCCCGACCCGGTAGTCCTTCAGGTGCACCAGGGCGACGCGCTCCCCGTACCGGCGCAGCGTCGTCACGGGATCGAGCCCGCCCCGCTGCACCCAGTGCACGTCGAGCTCGAGCCCCAGCAGCGGAGCCCGGTCGGCGACGACGTCGAGCAGGAGGCGGCCGCCGTGCCGCGCGAACTCGTGGTGGTGGTTGTGGAGCAGCAGCCGCAGCCCGTCGTCGCGGAGCCTCGCCGCGGCGGCCTGGCAGCGGTCGGCGAAGTCGAGCAGAGCGGCCGGCGAGACCGCCGCGGAGGCGGGCAGCATGCCGATCCGGACCGTGCGCGTGCCGAGCGCGCGGGCGTCGGAGACGATCCCGGCGAGCCCGCCCTCGAGCGCGGCGCCCGGGGAGTCCCCCGGTGCCAGGCCCGCCGAGATCGCCGCGATCTCGACGCCGAGCTCGTCCCGCGCCCGCTGCAGCTCGGCCACGGTGGCCGCCGTCAGCGGGATCTGCGAGATCTCCACCGACCGGTAGCCGATCGCTCGGACCTCCCGGAGCGTCGCGAAGGCGCCCGCCGAGGCGAACGCGTCCTTCAGCATCATCGCCTGCACGCCGATCCTGGTCACGGCAGTCCTCCCGGTCGCGGTGGGGGCCGGCGTCTCCGCGGCCCGGAACGCCCCCGACGGTAGAGGCGCGCCTCCGATCTTGTCAATCGGTTGCCAATACGCGTATGGTCGTGGCACGGCGGCGCTCCTGCCCGCCGGTTCCCGACGACGAGAACGAGGCACGCACCGTGACCACCGCACCCGCGACCCCCGCACCCGCGAACCCCGCACCCTGGACCCTCTCCGGCTTCGGCGACGAGATCGACCCCGACCCGGTCGTCCAGGTCGCCGTCCTCCGAGCGCTCGGCGCGCACAGCATCGAGGTGCGAAGCGCCTGGGGCCGGAACGTCGTCGACCTCGACGACGAGCGCCTCGCCCGCCTCGCCGCCGTGCTCGAGCGCGGCGGCCAGTCCGTCTCGGCCGTCGCCTCGCCCATCGGCAAGGTCGACGTCGCCCTCGATCCCGAGCTCGAGGTCGCGCGCCTCGACCGCGTCATCCGCGCCGCGCACGCCCTCGGCACGCCGAGCATCCGCGTCTTCTCGTTCTACCGGGGCGAGGGAGTGCCGGTCGAGAGCATCCGCGACGACGTCCTGCTGCGCATGCGCATGCTCGCCGACCGCGCCGAGCGCGAGGGCGTGGTGCTGCTGCACGAGAACGAGAAGGACATCTACGGCGACGTCCCCGAGCGGATCCTCGACCTGGTCGAGTCCGTCGGCTCGCCCGCCCTGCGCCTCGCCTGGGACAACGCGAACTTCGTGCAGTGCGGGGTGCGGCCCTTCGACGACGGCTGGACGGCGCTGCGGCCCTACGTCGACTACCTGCAGGTGAAGGACGCGGTGGCCGCGACCGGCACCGTGGTGCCCGCCGGCGAGGGCGACGGCCAGCTGCGCGAGACGCTCACCGCCCTGCGCGACGACGGCTGGACGGGCGTCGCCTCGCTGGAGCCGCACCTCGCGATCACGGACGCCCTCGGCGGATTCTCCGGCCCCGAGTCGTTCGGAGTGGCCGCTCGGGCCTTCCGGGGGCTCGCCTCCTCGCTCGGGATCGACCTGCGATGACCGTCCGCGCGGCGGTGATCGGCTGCGGCGACATCTCCTCCGTCCACCTCGCGGCGATCGGCACCGCACCCGGCGCGGAGCTGGTGGCGGTCTGCGACACCGACCCGGGCCGGCTCGCCGCGGCCGCCGAGAGGCACGCGGTGCCGGGCTTCCCCGAGGCGGTCCGGATGCTCGACTCCGTCCGCCCCGACGTCGTGCACGTCTGCACTCCGCACAGCACGCACGCCGCGCTGGCGGTCGCGGCCCTGGACCGCGGCGTCGCGGTGCTCCTCGAGAAGCCGCTCGCCTCCTCCGTCGCCGAGGGCGAGCAGGTGATCGCCGCGGCCGAGCGGGGCGGGGCGCGCATCGGCGTCTGCTTCCAGAACCGCTACAACCCGCCCGTGCAGCGCCTCCGCGAGCTGCTGGCGTCCGGCTCCCTGGGTGCCGTGACAGGTGCGGCCGCGACCGTGCTCTGGCACCGCGCTCCCGGCTACTACCTCGACCGCCCCTGGCGCGGGATGCGGGCCGAGGGCGGCGGCGGGATGCTGATGAACCAGGCGATCCACACCGTCGACCTCCTGCAGTGGCTCCTCGGCGAGGTGGTCGCGGTGAGCGGCTCCGCCTCCACGCGCCTGCTTCCGATCGAGGTCGAGGACACCGCCGACCTGGTGCTCACCCACGCCTCCGGCGCGCGCAGCGTCCTCTACGCGACCGTGGCGAACGCGTGGGACGAGCCGGTCGAGCTCCGCCTGCGCACCGAGCGCGCCACCGTCTCGTTGCGCGGTGCCCTCACCGTGCGGCGCGACGACGGATCCGTCGAGGTCGTCCCGGACACGGAGCGCCGATCCGGCGGGCGCTCGTACTGGGGCGCCTCGCACGAGCTGCTCGTGCACGACTTCTACGCCCGCCTCGGCGAGGACGAGCCCTTCTGGATCTCGCCCCGCGAGGCGGCGAGGTCGCTCGCGATCGTCCAGGCCGCCTACGCCCCGAGCGCGCCCGCGCGGATCCCCCACTCCACCCCGAACGAAGGACTCCTCCCATGACCACCGTCCGCCTCGGCATCATCGGATTCGGCGCCCAGGGCTCCTCCTACGCCCGCTTCCTCGCCGACGGCAGAGTGCGCGACCTCGTCGTCACCGCCGTCGCCGACGTCGACCCCGCCCGGGAGGCGGCGGCCGCCGCGCTCGCACCCGGAGCGTCCTTCCACGCCGACCACCGCTCCCTCCTCGCGAGCGGGGAGGTCGACGCCGTCGTCGTCTGCACTCCGCACTACCTCCACCCCGGGATCGGCATCGACGCTCTCGAGCACGGGCTGCACGTGCTGGTCGACAAGCCGGCGGGCGTCTACGCCGCGCAGGTCGCGGAGCTGAACGAGGCCGCCGCCGCCCGTCCCGGTCAGCGCTTCGCGATCATGTTCAACCAGCGGGCGAACCCGCTCTACCGCCGGCTCAAGGAGGTCGTCGACGAGGGCGGGATCGGCCGGATCCTGCGCTCGAACTGGATCATCACGACCTGGTGGCGGCCGCAGGCCTACTTCGACCAGAGCGCGTGGCGCGCGACCTGGGGAGGCGAGGGCGGAGGCGTCCTGGTCAACCAGGCGCCCCACCAGCTCGACCTGTGGCAGTGGCTGTGCGGAGTGCCGGAGTCGGTGGTCGCCAAGGCCGGCTACGGGCGGTGCCGCGACATCGCGGTGGAGGACGAGGTGACGGTGCTCGCCGACTTCGGCGGGGGCACGACCGGCGTGCTGGTCACCACGACGCACGACCCGATCGGCACCGACCGCCTCGAGATCATCGGCGACCGCGGCCGGATCGTCGTCGACGACTCCCGGGTCGCGACGATCACCCGGCTGAACGCCCCCGAGCGCGAGGTCAGCGCCGCCCTCAGCGCCGAGGACGTGGGCCTCCTGCTCAGCGGTCGCTACGACACCGCGGGCCTCTCCACGACGGAGCGGATCGAGTCGGCGTCGGTCTGGGGCGAGCAGCACACGGCCGTCCTGCAGGACTTCGCGGACAGCATCCTGCACGGCACGCCGCTGCTCGCACCCGGGGCGGAAGGGATCCTCGGGGTCCGGCTCGCCAACGCCATCCACTACTCGAGCTGGACGGGACGCGAGGTACCGCTCGACCTCGACGAGGGCGTGTTCCTGGCGGCGCTCAACGAGCGGATCCGCGAGGAGGGGGCGTTCCCGGAGCGGAGCTGACGGGGCGGAGCCGCGCGGACCCGCGCTGGAGGGGCCGGAGCGGTGGGCGGCCGACCGGCGACGGCGGCCTCCCGGAGCGCGGGCTCCCCGATCCGGCCCGACCCGGACGCGAGCGACGGGCCGGGCGGGCTTCTCGGCCCTGTGGCAGCATGGGCGGCGGACGGCGCCCCGTCCGCCGCCGTGCCCCTCGAGAGAAGACCGCGATCGTGCCCAGCGAAGACGCGCCCACCGGCCCCTCCGCCGCGAGACGCCGCGGCCGCTCCGCGACGACGATCTACGACGTCGCCCGACTCGCCGGCGTCGCCCCCTCCACCGTCTCCCGCGGGCTGAGCACGCCCGGACGGCTGAACGCCGCGACCGAGCAGCGGATCCGCGCCGCCGCGAAGGAGCTGGGCTACCGGCTCAACCCGATGGCGCGCGCGCTGCCGACGGGCCGCACCTCGACCCTCGGGCTGCTGGTGGCCGACATCACCAACCCGGCCTTCTTCCCCGCCGTGCGCGGAGCGGAGCGGGCGGCGTCGCTCCGCGGCTTCACGATGATCCTCGCCGAGTCGCAGGAGTCCGGGGAGCGCGAGGCCGAGGCGGCCGACCGCATCGCCGCCTCCACCGACGGGCTCGTCCTCGTCAGCACCCGCCTCAGCGACGAGGAGATCATTGCGCTGGCCGGGCGCATCCCGGTCGTCGTCCTCAACCGCGTGGTCCCCGGCGTCGCGGGGATCGTGCCCGATCTCGCCCCCGGGATCGACGCCGCGCTCGACCACCTCGCGGCCCTCGGCCACCGCTCCCTCGCCTTCATCGCCGGTCCGCCCGACTCGTGGATGAGCGCCGCGCGATGGGAGCTCCTCCTCGACCGCGCTCCGCAGCGGGGCATGACGGTCGTCGAGATCGGGCCGGGCGTCTCGACCCTCGAGGGCGGGAGGAGCGCGCTCGCGAGGGTGACCGCCTCCGGCGTCGGCGCGGTGATCGCCTACAACGACCTGGTCGCCATCGGACTGATGCGCGCGGCTCAGGAGTCGGGCGTCGCGATCCCGGAGCAGCTCAGCATCATCGGCTTCGACGACATCTTCGGCAGCGACTTCACCTCGCCGCCGCTGTCGACCATCAGCGCACCGCTGGGCCGGATGGGCGAGCGGGCGGTCCGCCGGGTGCTCGGCGACGAGGAGGCTCCGGAGCGGGCCGACGACCTGCCGACGGAGTTCGTCCCGCGCGCCTCGACGGGACCCCGCCGCGACTCCTGACCCCGGTCCGCGCCCCGGCGCGCCAACCGGTGCGACAGTCTTGGCAATCGGTTGACACTCCCCGGCACCCATACTTGGATGGCCCCGTGCCGACGAAGCTGCTGAACGATCCCGACCGACTCCTGCCGATCGACCCGACGACCCGGGCGATCGCCCGCGACCTCCACTCGAGCGTCGCCGACCTGCCGATCCTCTCCCCGCACGGGCACGTGGATCCGCGCCTCCTGCTCGAGGACCGCCCGTTCGCCGACGCGGCCGAGCTCTTCCTCCGGCACGACCACTACGTCACCCGTCTGCTCCACTCCGCCGGGATCGACCTCGGCGATCTCGGCATCCCGGGAGGCGAGCGCCTCGCCGGCCCGGAGGAGGTGTGGCGCACGTTCTGCGCGCACTGGCGGATCTTCGCGGGAACCGCCTCGGGCTACTGGCTCCAGTCGATCCTCGCTGAGCAGTTCGGCATCACCGAGCAGCCCGACGCCTCCACCGCCGACGCCCTCTTCGCGGCGATCGGGGCCCGGCTGGCGTCCGACGCCTTCCGCCCGCGGGCGCTCTTCGAGCGGTTCGGGATCGAGGTGCTGGCGACGACCGACGATCCGCTGGACGACCTGGCCGTCCATCGGGCTCTGGCGGAGGATCCGGCGTTCCCGGGCCGCGTGCTGCCGACCTTCCGCCCCGACGCCTACCTCGATCCCTCCACCCCCGGCTGGCCCGAGCGCGTCGCCGCCCTGGCCGCCGCCACCGGAACGAAGGAGTCCAGCTTCCCCGGATTCCTCGAGGCCCTCCGCGCCCGGCGCCGGCACTTCCTCGACCACGGCGCCGTCTCCGCCGACCACGGAGTGCTGGAGCCGCTGACCGTCGACCTCGACCCCGCCGAGGCGCAGTCCCTCTTCGCCCGCGCCCGCGCCGGCACGATCGACGCCGAGGGCAGCCGCGTCCTCGCCGGCCACCTGCTGCTGCAGTCCGCCCGCATGAGCGTCGACGACGGCCTGGTGATGACCGTCCACGCCGGCGTGCTGCGCAACCACGATCGGCCGACCTTCGAGCGCTTCGGCCCCGACACCGGCCACGACATCCCCGTCGCGACCCGGTTCGCCGAGCCCCTCCGCCCGCTGCTGCAGGAGCTCGGCAACGCGCCGGGCTTCCACCTCGTCCTCTTCGGGATCGACGAGAGCACCCACTCGCGCGAGCTCGCTCCCCTCGCCGGCTACTACCCGTCGGTGTTCCTCGGAGCGCCGTGGTGGTTCCTCGACGCGCCCGACGCGGTGCTGCGCTTCCGCGCCGCCGTGACGGAGACCGCCGGCTTCTCGCGGAGCTCCGGCTTCATCGACGACACCCGCGCGTTCCTCTCCATCCCGGCCCGTCACGACATGGCGCGGAGGCTGGACGCCGCGTTCCTCGCGCGCCTGGTCGCCGAGGGGCGCATCGACTCCGAGACGGCGAGCGCCGTCATCCTGGACCTCGTCGACGCCCAGCCGCGGAAGGTCTTCAAGCTGTGAGCGGGCACGGCGGAGGAGGCGGTTTCGATCGCGCGTCCGCGGGCCTGCCGGCGGCTCCCGTCCGCATCGTCCACCTCGGCCTCGGCGCCTTCCACCGAGCGCATCAGGCCTGGTACACGCACGCCGTCGACGACGACCACGAGTGGGGCATCGCCGCATTCACCGGCCGGAGCCCCCGCGCGGCCGAGGAGCTCGCCGCGCAGGACGGCCTGTTCACGCTGATCGAGCGCGGACCGGAGGGCGACTCGGCGACGGTCGTGGGCAGCATCGTCGAGGCGGTCGACGGCGCGGACGTCGCGCGTCTCGTCGAGCTCGTCGCGGCTCCAGGGACGGCGATCGTCACGCTGACGATCACGGAGGCCGGGTACCGTCTCGCCGCGGACGGCGGCCCCGACCTGGACGACCCCGCCGTCCGGAGCGACCTCGCCGCCCTCCGATCGGGAGGAGCGCCGACGACCGCGCTCGGCCGCCTCCTCCTCGGCCTCACCGCCCGGCGCGACGCCGACTCCGGCCCGCTCGCCGTCGTCCCCTGCGACAACCTCTCCGGCAACGGCCCTCTCGTGCGCCGTGGACTGCTCCTGCTCGCCGAGCGGCTCGACCCGTCGCTCGCCGACTGGATCGACCGCACCGTCTCGTTCGTGTCGACCTCCGTCGACCGGATCACCCCGGCCACCACGGCGGCGGACCGGGAGGCGGCGGCCGAGCTCACCGGCATCAGCGACGCCGCGTCCGTCGTGACCGAGCCGTTCCGCGACTGGGTCCTCTGCGGCGGGTTCCCCGCCGGCCGACCCGCCTGGGAGCGCGCCGGAGCCCGCTTCGTGGACGACATCGAGCCCTTCGAGCGGCGCAAGCTGCGACTCCTCAACGGCGCGCACACGCTCCTCGCCGCCACCGGCCGCCGGCGGGGCCTCGCCACCGTCGCGGAGGCGATCGCCGACCCCGCCTGCCGGAGCGCCGTCGAGGCGTTCTGGGCGGAGGCGGCGGCCGGCCTCCCCGCCGGTCTCGACGCGGACGCCTACTGCGCCGCCCTCCTCGAGCGCTTCGGCAACCCCCGGATCGAGCACCGGCTCGAGCAGATCGGCGCCGACGCGACCGCCAAGCTCCGCATCCGGATCGCGCCCGTGCTCCTCGCCGAGCGCGCGGGCGGACACGGCGGAGCCGCCTCCCTCCGTGCCGTCGCCGACTGGATCGCACTGCTGCTCCAGGGCGACCGCCTGCCCGACGCGCAGCGCCCCGCCCTCGACCGCGCCCTCGGCTCCGCCCGGCCCCTCGAGGCGCTGCTGCGGCTCGTCGACCCGCGCCTCGTCGACGACCCGGCCCTCGTCGCCGCGGTCGCCGCTCAGGCGGCCTAGACCTCCACCCCGCCTCTCCGCGCGGTGCCTTCCGGCACCGTCGGCAACCGATTGCCACCCTCGCACCGTCTCGATGCGGCGCGGATCCCCGACGGGTCCGCGCCCGGGTAAAGGAGCCCGCATGACCCCCCGCACCACCGCGCCCGGAGCGCCCGCCGCTGAGAAGCTCTCCAAGCTGAGCATCGTGGGCTACGGCGCCGGCGACACGGCGAACAACCTCGCCTTCACCACCGCCACGATGTTCCTGCTCGTCTACTACACCGACGTCGCCGGGATCTCCGCGGCCGCGGCGGGCACGCTGCTGCTCGTCGTGCGGATCTTCGACGCGTTCGCCGACGTCTTCGCCGGCCGGGTCGTGGACCGCACCTACAGCAGGCGCTTCGGCAAGTTCCGGCCCTTCCTGATGTTCGGGTCGGTCCCGCTCCTGCTGCTCTCGGCCGCGACCTTCTCCGTCCCGCAGATCGGCGAGAGCGGAACCCTGCTCTACGCCTACCTGAGCTATGCCGCGCTCGGCCTCGCCTACAGCCTCGTCAACATCCCCTACGGCTCGCTCGCCGGAGCGATGACGCAGGTCGGCACCGAGCGCGCGAAGCTCGCCAGCGCCCGCGCCATCGGCGGCGCGATCGTGGGGGCCGGGCTCGGCACCTTCATGGCCCCGCTGGTCGTCCCCGGCGCCGATCTGCAGTCGCTCTTCTCGATCGTCACGCTGAGCTTCGTCGTCGTCGGCTCCGCGCTCTACCTCTTCACGATCCTGACCGCGAAGGAGCGGGTCCAGCGCGACGTCGCGCACGTCACGTTCCGTCAGAGCATGACGACCCTCCGCTCCAACCGGCCGCTGCTCTTCCTCTGCCTCAGCTCGTTCCTGTTCCTCACCGGGACGCTCGCGCTCCAGACCGTGCAGCTCTACTACCTGCGCGACGTGCTCGGATCGGTCCAGCTCTACGCCGCGATGTCGCTGATCCAGCTCGCCCTGACCTTCGGCCTGGCCGCCCTCGTCCCGACGATCGTGCGGCGGTTCGGCAAGCGCAACGCCTACATGGCCGGAGTCGGGGTCCTGATCAGCGGCGGAACGGTCGTCTTCCTCGCCCCGGGCGACGCGGTGGCGGTCGGCTTCGGCGGACTGGTCCTCGCCTACGTCGGCATCCAGCTCGTCAACATGCTCGTCTGGGCGATCGAGGCCGACACCGTCGAGTACGGGGAGTGGAAGACCGGCATCCGCTCCGAGGGCACGATCTACGCCCTGTTCTCCTTCACCCGCAAGACCGGCCAGGCGGTCGGAGGCGCCCTCGCCGCGTACGCGCTGGCCTGGGGCGGCTACGTGGCCGGGGCCGCGGAGCAGAGCGAGCACGCCGAGTGGGGCATCCGCGCCGCCGCCGGCCTCATCCCGGCCGTCGCGGCCCTGCTCGCGGTGCTGATCATGGCGTTCTACCCGCTGACCGACCGCCGGCACGCGCAGATCGTCGCCGAGATCGCCGAGCGCCGCGAGAGCACGGGGCAGGCCGCGCCCGTGGCGCCCGGCCTCTCGACCGCCGCGTTCTCGATGGACCGCGCTCCCGGCCGGAACCCCTGACCCGATCCCCCACCACGAAAGGCATCCCATGAAGATCGACAAGGCCGAGGTCGTCGTCACCAGTCCCGACCGCAACTTCGTCACCCTCAAGCTCACGACCGACGACGGGCTGACCGGCCTCGGCGACGCGACCCTCAACGGCCGCGAGCTCGCCGTGGTCTCCTATCTCGCCGACCACGTCGTGCCGCTGCTCCTCGGCCGCGACGCCTCGCGCATCGAGGACACCTGGCAGTTCCTCTACCGGTCGTCCTACTGGCGCCGCGGGCCGGTCACGATGGCGGCGATCGCGGCGGTCGACACCGCCCTCTGGGACATCAAGGGCAAGGCCGCGGGCATGCCGCTCTACCAGCTGCTCGGAGGCGCGTCCCGCACCGGCCTGCTCGCCTACGGCCACGCGTCCGGGCGGACGGACGCGGAGCTGTTCGACAGCATCCGCGAGCACCAGGAGCAGGGGTACCGCGCGATCCGCGTGCAGACCGCGGTGCCGGGGCTGACCTCGATCTACGGCATCGCCTCCAACGCCGTCCTCGAGGGCAACACAGGCGTGCGCTACGACCACGAGCCGGCGCAGCGCGGCGGCCTGCCGACCGAGGAGGACTGGGACACCCGCGCCTACCTGCGCCACGTCCCCCGGGTCTTCGAGGCCGTCCGCAACGAGTTCGGGCCGGGGCTCCCCCTCCTCCACGACGGCCACCACCGGATGACACCGATCCAGGCCGCGGCCCTCGGCAAGTCCCTCGAGCCGTACGACCTCTTCTGGCTCGAGGACTGCACGCCCGCCGAGAACCAGGAGGCCCTCCGCCTCGTCCGGCAGCACACCACCACGCCCCTGGCGATCGGCGAGGTCTTCAACACCGTCTGGGACTACCAGCTCCTGATCCGCGAGCAGCTGATCGACTACATCCGCAGCGCGGTCACGCACACCGGAGGCGTCTCCCACCTCCGGAGGATCCTCGACCACGCCGCGCAGTACCAGATCAAGTCCGGGATGCACGGACCCACCGACGTCTCCCCGGTGGGCATGGCGGCCGCGATGCACCTGGGCCTGGCGATCCACAACTTCGGGATCCAGGAGTACATGAAGCACGGCGAGCGGACCGACAGCGTCTTCCAGCAGTCGTTCACCTGGAGCGAGGGACGGCTGCACCCGGGCGACGCCCCCGGGCTGGGCGTCGAGCTCGACGTCGACGCCGCCGGGAAGTACCCCTACGTGCGCGCGTACCTGCCCTTCAACCGCCTCGCCGACGGCACCGTCCACGACTGGTGACCTGCCCGGCGATCCCGGACCGTCGCGGGAGCCACGACCAGCGGGCCCCCTCGACGGTCCGGGGTTCCCCCGCTGAGTAGAGGCCGGTCAGGGCACGAAGCGGTAGCCCATGCCCGCCTCGGTCAGCAGGTGCCGCGGATGCGCGGGGTCGGGCTCGAGCTTCTTGCGCAGCTGCGCGAGGTAGAGGCGCAGGTAGCCGGTGTCGGTGACGTGCGCGGGGCCCCAGATCTCGGCCAGCAGCGATCGGCGGGTGACCAGCTTGCCCGCGTTGCGGATGAGGATCTCGAGCACCTGCCACTCCGTCGGAGTCAGCCGCACGGAGACGCCGTCCCGCGTCGCGCTCTTGGCCACCAGGTCCACGGTCACCTCGCCGATCACGACCAGCGGCTCGCCGTCGGCCGGCTGCACCCGCCGCGAGAGGGCTCGGATGCGCGCGAGTACCTCGTCCATCGAGAACGGCTTGGTGACGTAGTCGTCCGCGCCGGCGTCGAGCGCGCCCACCTTGTCGGCCGCGCCCGTCCGCCCCGACACCACCAGGATCGGCGCGCTCGTCCAGCCGCGCAGTCCGTGGATGACCTCGACCCCGTCGAGCCGAGGCATGCCGAGGTCGATCATGTAGAGGTCCGGATGCTCGTCCACCGCGCGGTTGATCGCCTCGGTGCCGTCGCCGGCCGTCACCACGTCGTATCCGCGGGCGGTGAGGGTGATGCGCAGGGCGCGCAGGATCTGCGGGTCGTCGTCGGCGATCAGGATCTTCATGCGGCTCCTCCGGAGTCCTCGTGCGGGGCGGCGCCCGACCCGCCGTCGTGCGGGGCGGCGGGAGCGACGTGAGCCGCAGGAGCAGCGACAGCAGTCTCCTTCGCCAGCGGCAGCGTCACCACCATCGTCAGCCCGCCCCCCGGAGTGTCCTCCGTCTCGAGCGTGCCGCCCATCCCCTCCGTGAACCCCTTCGAGAGCGCGAGGCCGAGGCCCAGGCCCGTGAGGTTGTCGTCGTCGCCGAGTCGCTGGAACGGCACGAAGATCTCGGCGCGGCGCTCCTCGGGCACCCCGGGGCCGTGGTCGACGATCCGCAGCTGCGCGCTCCCGCCGAAGGCGCTGGCGGCCACGCGCACCCGGGTCCCGGGCGGCGCGTAGCGGACGGCGTTCGCGAGCAGGTTGACCACGACGCGCTGCAGCAGAACCGCGTCGGCGAGCAGCGCCGGGCCCTCCGGATCGAGGTCGAGGTCGACCTCGCCGGGACCGAGCCCGAGCTCGTCGAGCGCGGGGAGCACCACGTCGGCGGCGTCGAGCGGGGCGAGCGCCACGGCGAGCGCCCCCGCCTCCAGCCGCGTCACGTCGAGCAGGTCGGTGACCAGCGCGGCGAGCACGGTGAGGCTCTCGTCGGCGGTGGCGAGCAGCTCCTCCCGGTCGCGCTCGCTCCAGACCACCTCGGGCGAGCGCAGTCCGCTGACGGCCGCGGTGGCCGCGGCGAGGGGCCGGCGCAGGTCGTGGCTGACGGCCGACAGCAGGGCGCTGCGCACCCGGTCGGTCTCGGCCAGCGGAGCGAGGGAGCTGGCCGTCTCGCTGAGGGCCGCGTTCTCGAGCACCGAGTCCAGCTGGGCGGCGACGACCTGGAGCAGTCGCCGCTCGCTCCCCTCCAGCTCGCGGCCGTGCAGCTCGAGCACCGCGCCCTCGCCCACCGCGATGCGCGCGGGATCGCCCTCCGGCTGCGGCTCGCCGTCGGCCGCGACGAGCTCGCCGCCGCGCAGCAGCCGCACGCCGGTCAGCCCGAACGCCTCGCGCGAGCGCTCGAGGATCGCCTGCAGCGCCCCCTGCCCGCGGATCACGCCACCGGCGATCGTCGCCAGCAGCTCCGACTCCGCCCCCGAGCGCTTGGCGGCCCGCGCCCGCCGGGCCGCGCGGTCGACCACGGCGCTGACGAGCGCCGCGTTGAGCACGTAGAGCACCAGGGCCAGCGCGTGCAGAGGCTCGTCGACGGTGATCGTGTAGAGCGGATCGACGAAGAAGAAGTCGAGGGTCAGCCCCGAGAGCACGGCCGCGAAGAGGGCCGGCCAGAGCCCGCCGACCAGCGCGACCACCACCACCAGCAGCTGGTACGAGAGCACGTCGCTCGTGATCGACTCGTCGCTGCGGAGGCTCGAGAGCAGCCAGGTCACCAGCGGGCCGCCCACGAGGGCGAGGGCCAGTCCCAGGAGGCGGCGCCGCAGCGTCAGGGCCCCGTCGAGCCTCGGCAGCACCGCGGTGCGCCCGGCGGCGGAGTGGCTGACGATGTGCACGTCGATGTTGCCGGACTCGCAGATCACCGTCGACGCCGTGCCGGGCGTCAGCGCCGAGGCGAGACGGCCCCGCCTGCTCACGCCGATCACCAGCTGCGTCGCGTTCACCGAGCGGGCGAACTCGACCAGCGTGCGCGGCACGTCCTCGCCGACCACCTGGTGGTAGCTGCCGCCGAGCTTCTCGACCAGCACCCGCTGCGCCTCGAGCACGTGCGGCCGGGGAGTGCGGAGGCCGTCGGGGGTCACCACGTGCACGGCGAGCAGGTCGCCCCCGGAGGCGCGGGCCGCGATCCGCGCGCCGCGCCGCAGCAGTGTCTCCCCCTCCGGCCCGCCGGTGAGGGTCACGACCACGCGCTCGCGCGCCTCCCAGGTGCTGTCGATGCCGTGCTCGACGCGGTAGTCGCGGAGCGCGCTGTCGACCTCGTCGGCGAGCCAGAGCAGCGCGAGCTCGCGCAGGGCGGTCAGGTTGCCGAGCCGGAAGTAGTTGGACAGCGCCGCGTCGATGCGCTCGGGCGGGTAGACGCGGCCGTCGGCGAGGCGGTCGCGCAGCGCCTGGGGCGCCAGGTCGACGACCTCGATCTGGTCGGCGGCGCGGAGGACCGCGTCCGGGATCGTCTCGCGCTGCGGCGCTCCGGTGATCGCGTGCACCACGTCGTTGAGCGAGTCGATGTGCTGGATGTTCACGGTCGAGAAGACGGTGATGCCGGCGTCGAGGAGCGTCCGCACGTCCTCCCAGCGCTTCTCGTGCCGGGAGCCGGGGGCGTTGGTGTGCGCGAGCTCGTCGACCAGCGCGACGTCGGGCCGGCGGGCGAGCACCGCGTCGAGGTCCATCTCGTCGAGCAGCACGCCGCGGTGCTCGACGGCCCTCCTCGGCACGACCTCCAGCCCCTCGACCATCGCGGCGGTGGCGGAGCGGCCGTGCGTCTCGACCACGGCCACCACGACGTCGCGGCCCTCGGCAGCGAGCCGGCGGCCCTCCTCGAGCATCGTGTAGGTCTTGCCCACTCCGGGCGCGGCTCCGAGGAGCACGCGCAGGCGGCCCTTCGTCATGCTCCCGGCCTCCCCTCGTGCTCGCGGCTCCGGGGCGTCCCGGGCTCGCGGGACCGGCGTCGATCCGCTCGATCGGACGGTCCCGACGAGCCGATCGCGATTCTACGAGCCGGAGGCGCCACCGGAGCGGTCACAGCCGCGCGAGAGCGGCGTTGAGCTCGAGCACGTCCACCGACGGCTCGCCGAGGTACCCGAGCTCGCGGCCCGCGGTGTGCTCCTCGACCAGCGCGCGCACGGCGCTCACGTCGAGCCCGCGGGCGGCGGCGACGCGGGGCGCCTGCAGCTGCGCGTAGGCGGGGCTGATCGCGGGGTCGAGCCCCGAGGCGGAGGCGGTCAGCGCATCGGCCGGCACCGCGGCCGGGTCGACGCCCTCGAAGGCGGCGATCGCGGCCCGGCGCTCCTCGACGGACGCGACCAGGTCGGCGTTCTCGGGGCCGAGGTTGCTGCCGGTCGAGGCCGCGGCGTCGTAGCCCGCGGCGGAGGGACGCGACTGGAACCACTCCGGCAGGGGCGCTCCGTCGGCGTCCGTGAACGACTGGCCGATCAGCGACGAGCCGATCACCGCGCCGTCCTGGCGCAGCAGCGAGCCGTTCGCCTGGGCGGGCAGGGCGAGCTGCCCGATCCCGAGCACCGCGAGCGGGTACGCCGCTCCCAGCAGCACGGTGAGCACGATCATCGCGCGCAGCGCGACACCGTAGGGACGGAACATGGTCTCTTCTCTCTGTCTTCGGTGGTCGGGACGGGCGGGTCAGAAGCCGGGGATCGCGGCGACGATCAGGTCGACGAGCTTGATCCCGAGGAACGGAGCGATCACTCCGCCCAACCCGTAGACCAGGAGGTTGCGGCTGAGGATGCGCGAGGCGGCGACCGGGCGGTACGCCACTCCGCGCAGCGCGAGCGGGATCAGCACGACGATCACCAGCGCGTTGAACACGATCGCCGAGAGGATCGCCGAGGCCGGCGAGTGCAGCTGCATCACGTTCAGCACCGCGAGCCCGGGGAAGACCCCCGCGAACATCGCCGGGATGATCGCGAAGTACTTCGCCACGTCGTTCGCGATCGAGAACGTGGTGAGCGCGCCGCGGGTGATCAGCAGCTGCTTGCCGATCCGCACGATGTCGATGAGCTTGGTGGGGTCGGAGTCGAGGTCGACCATGTTGCCCGCCTCCTTCGCCGCCGAGGTGCCGGTGTTCATCGCCACGCCCACGTCGGCCTGCGCGAGGGCCGGAGCGTCGTTGGTGCCGTCGCCGGTCATCGCGACCAGCGCGCCCCCCTCCTGCTCGCGCCGGATCAGGGCGAGCTTGTCCTCGGGGGTCGCCTCGGCGAGGTAGTCGTCGACTCCCGCCTCCGCCGCGATCGCCTTCGCGGTCAGCGGGTTGTCGCCCGTGATCATCACGGTGCGGATGCCCATCGCGCGCAGCTCCGAGAAGCGCTCGGCGAGCCCGTCCTTCACCACGTCCTTCAGGTGCACGACGCCGAGCAGGCGGGCGCCGTGGCCGTCCTTCACCGCGACGACCAGGGGCGTGCCGCCGCTCTCCGAGACGCCGTCGACGAGCACCGTGAGGCGCGCCGCGACCGCGGACGGCAGCGGCCCCTCCTCCTCCACCCAGGCGCGCACGGCCGAGCCGGCGCCCTTGCGGATGGAGGAGCCGTCGGGGAGGTCGAGCCCGCTCATCCGGGTCTGCGCGGTGAACGGCACCACGGCGGCCTGAGCGGGCTCGACGGCGGGACGGCCCGAGTCGCCCGCGAGGTCGACGATCGACTTCCCCTCGGGTGTCGGGTCGCTGAGCGAGGAGGAGGCGGCCGCGTCGACGAGGGCGGCCTGCGCCACTCCGTCGAGCGGGAGGAACGCCACCGCGCGGCGGTTGCCGTAGGTGATGGTCCCCGTCTTGTCGAGCAGGAGCGTCGTGACGTCGCCCGCCGCCTCCACCGCCCGGCCGGACATCGCGAGCACGTTGCGCTGCACGAGCCGGTCCATGCCGGCGATGCCGATGGCCGAGAGGAGGGCGCCGATGGTGGTCGGGATGAGGCAGACGAGCAGGGCGACCAGCACCGGGACGCTCACGGAGGCTCCCGCGAACGAGGCGATCGGGTTCAGGGTCAGCACGACCACGACGAACACGATCGAGAGGCTCGCCAGGAGGATGTCGAGCGCTATCTCGTTCGGCGTCTTCTGCCGCGACGCGCCCTCGACCAGGCCGATCATCCGGTCGACGAAGGTCTCGCCCGGCCGCGAGGTGATGCGCACCACGATCCGGTCCGAGAGCACTCGCGTGCCGCCCGTCACCGCGCTGCGGTCGCCCCCGCTCTCGCGGACGACCGGCGCCGACTCGCCCGTGATCGCCGACTCGTCGATGGAGGCGATGCCCCAGACGATGTCGCCGTCGCCGGGGACGAGGTCGCCCGCCTCCGCCACGACCACGTCGCCCAGCTGCAGCTCGGCCGAGGAGACCTCGACCAGGCGGGCCGACAGGGCGGAGGGGTCCGCGGGGTCGTAGTCGGCCACGCGCCGGGCCGGAGTGCTGGTGCGGGTGGCGCGCAGGCTCTCGGCCTGGGCCTTGCCGCGGCCCTCGGCCACCGACTCCGCGAGGTTCGCGAACACCACGGTGAGCCAGAGCCAGATCGCGATGCCGGCCGTGAAGGTGACGGGCACCGTGGATCCGCCCGACTCCTCCGGCCCCCCGAGGAACGGCTCGGCGATCGCCAGCACCGTGGTCAGCACGGCGCCGACCTCGACGATGAACATCACGGGGTTGCGCCACATCAGGCGCGGATCGAGCTTGCGCAGCGCTCCGGGGAGGGCAGCGGCGAGCTGGCGCGGCCCGAGGGCGGCGCGGGTGGGGCGCGCGGGTTCCGCGGGGGCCTCGGTCAGTGCAGTGGTCATCGGAGTCGCAGTCCTTCCGCCAGGGGGCCCAGCGCGAGTACGGGGAAGTAGGTGAGCGCGGTCACGACGACCGTGACGCCCACGAGGAGGCCGACGAACTGCGGCCGGTGGGTGGGCAGCGTGCCGGCGCTGGAGGGCACCGGCGACTGCGCCGCGAGCGAGCCGGCCAGGGCGAGCACCAGCAGGATCGGGAGGAAGCGGCCGAGGAGCATCGCGACGCCGAGCGCCGTGTTGAGCCAGGGCGTGTTCGCCGTCAGCCCCGCGAACGCCGAGCCGTTGTTGTTGGACGCGGAGGTGAAGGCGTAGAGCACCTCCGAGAGCCCGTGCAGCCCGGGGTTCAGGATCGACGTGCTCTCCACGTCCTCCCGCACCGCCGGGATCGCGAAGCTCAGGGCCGTGCCGGCCAGCACGAGCGTCGGCGTCACGAGGATGTAGAGGCTCGCGAGCTTGATCTCGCGCGGGCCGAGCTTCTTGCCCAGGTACTCGGGCGTCCGGCCGACCAGCAGCCCGCCGACGAACACGGCCAGCACCGCGAGCACGAGCATCCCGTAGAGGCCCGAGCCGACGCCGCCGGGGGCGACCTCGCCGAGCATCATGTTGAGCATCGGCAGCATGCCGCCGAGCGCGGTGAAGGAGTCGTGCATCGCGTTGACGGCGCCGGTCGAGGTGAGCGTCGAGGCGGTCGCGTAGAGGGCGGAGCCGGCGATGCCGAAGCGCGTCTCCTTGCCCTCCATCGCGGCTCCGGCGGCCTGCGCCGCGGATCCGCCGCCCGCCGCCTCCAGCGCGGTGAGGGCCGCGAGCGACACGACGAAGATCGTCGCCATCGCCGCGAGGATCGCGCGCCCCTGCCGCACGTCGCCGACCATCCGGCCGAAGGTGCGCGGCAGCGAGAACGGGATCGCGAGGATCAGCACGATCTGCAGCAGCGACACCCACGCCGAGGGGTTCTCGAACGGATGCGCGGAGTTGGCGTTGAAGTAGCCGCCGCCGTTGGTGCCGAGCAGCTTGATCGCCTCCTGCGAGGCCACCGCGCCGCCCGGGATGCTCTGCTCGCCGCCGGTGAGTGTGGTCACCGTCAGCGGGCCGTTCAGGTTTTGGATCACGCCGCCCGCGATCATCACGACCGCTGCCGCCACCGCGAGGGGCAGCAGGAGGCGCAGCGTGCCGCGCACGAGGTCGACCCAGAAGTTGCCGAGCGTTCCGGAGGAGCGGCGCGCGAATCCGCGGATCAGCGCCACCGCCACGGCCAGGCCCACGGCCGCCGAGACGAAGTTCTGCACGGCGAGGCCGCCGAGCTGCACCGCGAAGCCGAGGGTCGCCTCCGGGGAGTAGGACTGCCAGTTGGTGTTGGTGACGAACGAGACGGCGGTGTTGAACGCCAGCCCCTCCGGCACCGCGGGCAGGCCGAGGGAGCCGGGCAGGACCGCCTGGAGGCGCTGCATCCCGTAGAGCAGGAGCACGCCGACGAGCGAGAAGGCCAGCACGGCCCGGAGGTAGGCGCGCCAGCTCTGCTCGCCCGCGGAGTCGACGCCGATGAGGCGGTAGACGCCGCGCTCGAGGGCGAGGTCGCGCGTCGAGGTGTAGACGCGGAACATGTGGTCGCCGAGGGGGCGGTGGAGGAGGGCGACGGCCAGGCCGACGGTCGCGACCTGGAGGACGGCGAGGAGCGGATCCATCAGAAGCGCTCCGGTCGGATCAGGGCCGCGACGAGGTAGACGACGGCGGCGAGCGCCAGCACGGCCGCGAGGGCGTCGAAGACGATCACCGGCCCGCCTCCTTCTCGCGGGTCCCGCGGGTCGCCGAGGGGGGCGGTCCGCCCAGCCGCTCGACCCCCTTCGCAGCGAGAGCGATGAGCGAGAAGAGGGCGAGCACGCCGAGGAGGTAGGCGAGGTCGAGCACGGAGGACTCCATCCGGGGAGCGGACGACGCCCGGGACCGGACGCCTGCCGGGAAGCGGCACAGGAAGCGATGCAACACCTCGCGGGGGCCCCTCGGAGCGGTCCTCACGGTTCCCCTACGGCCCGGCCCGGAGTCCTCGCGTTTCCCTCACGCGGACGGCGGCGGGCGCCCGGCGGAGGGGCGCGAGCCGGGCGGGAGCCGAGCGGTGAGAGCGTTCTCCCCCAGCAACGGCGGGGGTCGACGTCCCGAAGATCACATTTCGGCATCGCCTGGACAAATTCGCCGCCCGCGCTTTACTCCCCCCGATCGAAGGAATATGTTCTCTCCGTGGACAAAGCCCCTCGGGGCTCTCCCGCCCTCCCGGGCGACGACACGACGACGTGCGCCACACGTGCACGCCTCTTGTCGTCCTCTCCCTCGGACACTGCTTTCAGAGAGGAATGCACTCCATGAAGTTCTCCCGCGGCATCACCACGCTGGCCGCCGCCGGCATCATCTCCCTCGGCCTCGCGGCCTGTTCCGCGAGCCCCGCCAACTCCGGAGGCGCCGCTGCCGGCGCCGGCGCGGAAGGCGACTGCACCGTCGGCATCTCGATGCCCACGCGCAGCCTCGAGCGCTGGATCAACGACGGCGAAGGCCTCCAGTCGCAGCTCGAGGGCGACGGCTGCACCGTCGACCTCCAGTACGCCGACAACAAGACCGATCAGCAGATCTCGCAGATCCAGAACCAGATCGCCGGCGGCTCCAAGATCCTGGTCATCGCCGCGATCGACGGCGAGGCGCTCGCGCCCGTCCTCGCCGAGGCGAAGAAGCAGAACGCCACCGTCATCGCCTACGACCGTCTCATCAACGGCACCGCGGACGTCGACTACTACGCGACCTTCGACAACTACAAGGTCGGCCAGCTCCAGGGCCAGTACATCGAGTCGACCCTCGACCTGAAGAACGCCGCGGGTCCCTTCACCCTCGAGCCCTTCGCCGGCAGCCCCGACGACAACAACGCGAAGTTCTTCTTCTCCGGCGCGTGGGACGTCCTGCAGCCCTACATCGAGAGCGGCAAGCTCACCGTCCCCTCGGGCAAGTCGCCCGCGTCGGACGACGACTGGGCCTCGATCGGCATCCAGGGCTGGGCCTCCGACAAGGCGCAGTCCGAGATGGACAACCGCCTCTCGTCCTTCTACACCGGCGGCCAGAAGGTCGACGTCGTGCTCTCCCCCAACGACAGCCTGGCCATCGGCATCGAGGCCTCGCTGAAGTCGGCCGGCTACACCCCCGGCGCCGACTACCCGGTCATCACCGGCCAGGACGCCGACAAGGCCAACGTCAAGGCGATCCTCGCCGACGAGCAGTCCATGACGGTCTGGAAGGACACCCGCACCCTCGGCGACCGCGTCTTCCAGATGGTGCAGTCGATCGTCGCGGGCGAGGAGCCCGAGGTCAACGACACCGAGACCTACGACAACGGCGAGAAGGTCGTCCCGTCCTACCTGCTGGAGCCGCAGGTCGTCACGAAGGACGACGTGCAGTCGGTCCTCGTCGACTCCGGCTTCCTCAAGGCCGGCGACGTCGGACTCTGATCCGTCGGGCGGGGGCGGGGAGGAGCGATCCTCCCCGCCCCCGCCTCCCCGTCCGCACACCACTCCCCCCCAACGAAGTGAGGCCCTGTTGGCCAGTCCCATCCTCATCATGCGCGACATCGTCAAGGAGTTCGGCGGCGGCGTCCGCGCCCTCGACGGCGTCTCGCTCTCGGTCCAGCCCGGCGAGGTCCACGCCATCTGCGGCGAGAACGGCGCCGGCAAGTCGACCCTGATGAAAGTCCTCTCCGGCGTGTACCCGTACGGCAGCTTCGAGGGCACCATCGAGTTCGAGGGCGAGGAGGCGCAGTACCGGTCGATCAACGACAGCGAGGCCGACGGCATCGTGATCATCCACCAGGAGCTCGCCCTCAGCCCCTACCTCTCCATCGCCGAGAACATCTTCCTCGGCAACGAGAAGTCGACCCGCGGCGTCATCAACTGGAACGCGACCAACGCGGAGGCGGCCAAGCTGCTCGCCCGCGTCGGCCTCGCCGAGAGCCCCGCGACCAAGATCCTCGAGCTCGGCGTCGGCAAGCAGCAGCTCGTCGAGATCGCCAAGGCCCTCGCCAAGGAGGTGAAGCTCCTCATCCTCGACGAGCCCACCGCCGCCCTCAACGACGAGGACAGCGACCACCTGCTCGGCCTGATCGACCAGCTCCGCAAGCAGGGCATCACCTGCATCATCATCAGCCACAAGCTGAAGGAGATCCGCGCCATCGCGGACACCGTCACGATCATCCGCGACGGCCGCACCATCGAGAGCTTCCCGATGGCCGGCGAGGAGGCGTCCGAGAGCCGGATCATCCGCGCGATGGTCGGCCGCGACCTCAACAGCATGTTCCCGCCGCGCGACCCGCAGATCGGCGAGGAGAAGCTGCGCGTCGAGAACTGGACGGTCCACCACCCGGTCGACATCAACCGCGTGGTCGTCGACGACGCCTCCTTCACCGTCCGCGCCGGCGAGATCGTCGGCTTCGCGGGCCTGATGGGTGCCGGACGCACCGAGCTCGCGATGAGCATCTTCGGGAGGAGCTACGGCACCGGCATCTCCGGCCGCGTCTACAAGGACGGCGAGGAGATCCAGACCCGCACCGTCGACGAGGCCATCCGCAACGGCCTCGCCTACGCGACCGAGGACCGCAAGCGCTACGGGCTCAACCTCATCGGCGACATCACCGTCAACGTCTCGGCCGCCGCGCTCTCGCGCCTGGCCCGGCTCGGCGTGATCGACAAGCACCGCGAGTACAAGGTCGCCGACTCGTACCGATCGAAGATGAACATCAAGGCGCCGACCGTCTCGGCCGTCACGGGGAAGCTCTCCGGCGGCAACCAGCAGAAGGTCGTCCTCTCGAAGTGGATCTTCTCCGGTCCCGACGTGCTGATCCTCGACGAGCCCACCCGCGGCATCGACGTGGGAGCCAAGTACGAGATCTACGGGATCATCAACGAGCTCGCGGCCCAGGGCAAGGCGGTCGTCGTCATCTCGTCCGAGCTGCCCGAGCTGATCGGCCTCGCCGACCGCATCTACACCATCTCCGAGGGACGGATCACGGGCGAGATCGATCGCGCCGACGCCACCCAGGAGCACCTCATGCACTACATGACCGCCGGAAAGGAACAGGCCCGATGAGCGCCACGACCACCACAGCGCCGGCGGACACGCCCGCCAACACGCCCTCCACCCCGCCCAAGCGCTCGCGCCGGCTGAACATCAACCTCCGGCAGTACGGCATCCTCGCCGCGCTGGCCATCATCGTCCTGCTCTTCCAGGTGCTGACCGGCGGGCGCCTGCTCCTGCCCGGCAACGTCAACAACCTGATCCAGCAGAACGCCTACGTGCTGATCCTCGCGATCGGCATGGTGATGGTCATCATCGCCGGCCACATCGACCTCTCGGTCGGCTCGGTAGTGGCGATGGTCGGCGCCATCTCGGCGATCGCGATGAACAACTGGGGCCTGCCCTGGTGGGCGGCCGTCGTCGTCGCCCTCGTCACCGGCGCCGCTGTCGGAGCATGGCAGGGCTTCTGGGTCGCCTTCGTCGGCATACCGGCGTTCATCGTGACCCTCGCGGGCATGCTGATCTTCCGCGGCTTCACCCTCGTCCTCCTCACCGGCGGAACGATCAACGGCCTCCCCACCGAGTTCACCGCGATCGGCGCCGGCTGGCTGCCGGGCGTCCTCGGCGGCATCGCCGGGCGCGACGCGCTCACCCTGGTCCTCGGCCTGATCGTCTGCGTCGTCCTCGTGGCCCAGCAGCTCCGCAGCCGCGCGACCCTCCGCCGCCTCGAGCTGCCCCGCGAGCCCATCGGCTCGCTGGTCGCGAAGTCGGCCATCGCCGTCATCGCGATCATGGCCCTCTCCTGGCTGCTCGCCGGCTACAGCGGAACCCCGATCATCCTGATCGTGCTCGCCGTGCTGATCCTCGCCTACAGCTTCGTGCTCGGCCGGACGGTCTTCGGCCGCCACATCTACGCGATGGGCGGCAACCTGTTCGCCGCGATGATGTCCGGCGTCAAGACGAAGTGGGTCAACTTCTTCATCTTCGTCAACATGGGCGCACTGGCCGGAGTCGCGGGCATCGTCAGCACCGCCCGCGCCGGCGGTGCGGTCGCCTCGGCCGGACAGAACTACGAGCTGGACGCGATCGCCGCGGTCTTCATCGGCGGCGCCGCCGTCCAGGGAGGCGTGGGCACCGTCGTCGGAGCCGTCATCGGCGGACTCGTGATGGGAGTGCTCAACATGGGCCTGTCCATCCTCTCGGTCGACGCGGCCTGGCAGATGGCGATCAAGGGCTTCGTGCTCCTGCTCGCGGTGGCGTTCGACATCTTCAACAAGCGCCGCGCCGGCGGCCGCTAGGCGAACGCCGGGCGCCGCCCAGCGGCGCTCCTCGTCCTTCTCTTCTACAGTTCTCGGGCGCGGCTTTCCCTCGGGGGAGCCGCGCCCGAGTGCATCCGAGACCCGTCGGGGTCCAGCGACAGGCAGGCGATCATGGCAGGAGCAGTCGGAGCCTCCAGCAACGCGCTGCTGCGCCGCACGAACCTCGCGAGCCTCGCGACCCTGGTGCACCGCTCCGGTCCCACCAGCCGCGCCGAGCTCGGCCGCCTCACCGGGCTGAACCGCTCCGCCGTCGCGAACCTCGTCGGCGAGCTGAGCGAGCTCGGCTGGGTGGCGGAGGAGACCACCGCGCCCGACGGCCGCATCGGCCGCCCCAGCGCCACCGTCGTCCCCGGCGACCGGTTCGCGGCCGTGGGCGTCCACCTCGACACCGACGCGATCATCGTCGGCCTCGTCGGGCTGCACGGCGAGCTGCTGCGCCGCGTCCGCTTCGACACCCCCAAGCCCGCGAGCCCGGCCACGGTGGTCCGCGTCGTCACCGGGATCGTCGAGGGCTTCCGCTCCGAGCGGGAGTCGCTGCGCACGCTGGTCGGCGCGGGCGTCGCCGTCCCCGGCCTCGTCCAGGCCGACTCCGGCTTCGTCCACCGCGCCCCGCACCTGGGCTGGCGCGACGTCGACCTCGCCACCCAGCTCAGCCGCGCCCTCGACCTCCCGGTCGCCGTCGGCAACGACGCGACCCTCGGCGCCATCGGCGAGTCCCTCTTCGGAGCCGCGCACGGCGTGGCCGACGTCGTCTACGTCACCGGCGGCGCGGGCGGCATCGGCGGAGGAGTCATCATCGGCGGCGTCCCGCTCCAGGGCTCCTCGGGATTCGCGGCCGAGCTGGGCCACACCCTCGTCGCCACGAACGGCCGCCTCTGCGGCTGCGGCCGGCGCGGCTGCCTCGAGGCCGAGGTCCGGATGCGCTCCCTCCTCGACGTCCTCGGCGCCCGCGTCCTCGACCAGGACGAGCTCGACATCGCCCTGGGCACCTCCCGCGACCCCGCCGTCCTCAGCGAGGTCGCCCGCCAGGTCGACCTGCTCTCGGAGGGCCTGTCCACCTACATCAACCTCTTCAACCCCACCGCGGTCGTGCTCGGCGGCTTCCTCGGCTCGCTGCTCACCGTCGACCGCGAGCGCCTCGCCGCCCGCGTCTCCGCCCGGGCCCTGAGCGACCTCGCGCGCGGCGTGCGGATCGAGCGGGCCGCCCTGCGCTCGAGGCTGGAACTCGTCGGCGCCGCGGAGCTACCCTGGCGGCGGGCGCTGGCGGATCCTGCCGCCGTCACCGGGGGCGCGCAGCCGCCGGGTGGGAGCAGCAGCCGCGAGGACGCCCTGGGCGCCCGCGCCTGACCCCGGCACTCGAGTGCCGGCACCGCGTCGAGGAGGACGAGCATGGCCGACTGGAACGACACCATCATCGAGGAGTTCCGCGCGAACGGCGGGACCGTGACCACGGGCGGCTTCGGGAGGAGCCTCGTGCTGGTGCACCACCGCGGCGCCCGCTCCGGCGAGGAGCGCGTGACTCCGCTGATGGCGCTGCACCCCTCCGAGGACGTCTGGCTGCTCGCCGCGTCCGCCGCCGGTGCGCCGAAGCACCCCGCCTGGTTCCACAACATGATCGCCCACCCGGACCTGGCGATCGAGACCCCCGACGACGGCACCGTCGACGTCCGGGCGCGCGTCCTCGCCGGGGAGGAGCGCGACGCCGGCTGGGCACGCTTCACCACCGCCTCCGCCGGCTTCCTCGACTACGAGAAGCGCACCACCCGCACCATCCCCGTCGTGGAGCTCACCCGCCGCTGACCGCGGCTCGTCAGCGCAGCGGCACGGGCACCGTGTCCGGCGTGCTCCAGCTCAGCGCGATCCGCTCGCGGAAGCCGCCGCTGCGCAGCTCCGCCTCGAGCGCGTCGATCACCACGGGGAGCAGCGCGCGCCGCTCGATCAGCAGGTCGAGTACGAGCCGGTCGCCGGAGGTCAGCAGCACCGGGCCCGATCCGGGCAGCACCGCGATCCACTGGCACTCCCCCACCTGCACGCTCCGGTGCCGGCCGAGGCGTCGAAGCAGCTCGGGCAGCGCCTGCGTATCGAGGGCGGACACGTCGGCACGGAGGGCGATCACCCCGCGAGCGTGCCCGCGCCGGACGACCTCGCGCCGACCTCCCGGTGAACACCGCCCCTCCGCGGGACGCCGTCCGCGAGAACGACACGACAGGAGCCCGCCCCGGAGCGCACCGCACCCGGGAACGGGAGAAGCCCCCGACCGGACATCCGATCGGGGGCTTCTCCTCTGGTTCTCTCGAACTCCGGTTCTCGTGAACTCTGGTGCGCGAGGGGGGAGTTGAACCCCCACGCCCTTTCGGGCACACGGACCTGAACCGTGCGCGTCTGCCTATTCCGCCACTCGCGCTCACCAGCGGCACCGAAGCGCCGACGAGAAATCGTAGCATCCCCCGGCCCCCGAGCCGAACCGGCGCTCACCGTCCCGGGCCGCCGCTCCCCCGGGAGCCGCCGCCGAGCCGCCCCGGTGAGAGCGCGCACACGGCAGTCCGGCCGCGAAACCACTGCGGAGGATCGCGCATCCAGACCATCCCAGTAACATGCCCGTAGCCGTGCGCGGCGCAGACCAAGAAGAGGAAGCGGCGACGGGCGCGCAGACATCTCGATCCGTGCGCGACCGCCGAGAAGGCGAAGAACCGGAAGATCGGAAGACTGTGGGCATACTGGACAACTTCGAGAAGGGACTCGAGCGCGTCGTCAACGGCGCGTTCGCGCGGACCTTCAAGTCGGGTCTGCAGCCGGTCGAGCTCGCCTCCGCCCTCCGCCGGGAGCTCGACACCTCCGCCGCCGTGGTCAGCCGCGACCGCATCCTCGTCCCCAACAGCCTCGTCCTGCGGATGTCCGCGACCGACCTCGACCGGATGCACCGCCTCGGCGCCACGCTGATCGACGAGCTCACCACGGTCGCCACCGAGCACGCCACCAAGCAGGGCTTCCGCTTCCCCGGCCCGATCGACATCTCCCTCGCCGTCGATCCGGCGCTCAGCGACGGCATGGTCGAGGTCGACTCCCGCAGCGTGAAGGGCACCGTCGCCTACACTCCCGTCCTCGACATCGACGGCCGGCGCCACCCGATCACGAAGGCGCGCACCGTCATCGGCCGCGGCAGCGACGCCGACATCACCGTCGACGACTCGGGCACGTCCCGCAAGCACGTCGAGATCCTCTGGGACGGCTCCCGCGCCCAGGTGCACGACCTCGGGTCCACGAACGGCTCCAAGCTCGACGGCCGGCCCGTCACGCAGGCGCCCCTGGCCCCCGAGCAGACCATCACGATCGGGCGCACCTCGATCGTCTACCGCGTCGTGCAGGGCTCCGCGCCCGCACGCACCGACCGCCCGTCGTCCGGCAGGGCAGCCGGACGCGGTTCCGAGGGATTCTGGGACGACCGGCTATGAGCGAGCTCACTCTCTTCCTCCTGCGCATCGCGTTCCTCGCGCTGCTGTGGTTCTTCGTGTTCGGCATCGTCTACGCGCTGCGCTCCGACCTGTTCGGGCAGCGCGTGCGCAAGCTGCCGCCCGGCGCGCAGGCCGCGTCCCCCGAGGCCCCGTTCGTGACGGCGGCCCAGCCCGTGGTCGCCGCGGCCGCCGCGGCTCCCACGCCCGCGCAGCCCGCCTCTCCGTCGGCCCCCTCGGCCCGGAGGAGCCGAGAGGCCGCCGCCGAGCGCGCCGAGCAGGGAGGCGCCGCCACGGTCCACACGGCGCAGCGCCTCGTGATCACCTCGGGCCCCAAGCGGGGCACCGAGCTCGAGCTGACCGGCGACCCGCTGACGATCGGCCGCTCCGCGGAGTCGACGCTGGTCATCCGCGACGACTACACCTCGACCCACCACGCGCGCCTGCTCCTCTGGAACGACGAGTGGATGATCCAGGACCTCGACTCCACCAACGGCACCTTCCTCGACGGCCGCCGCGTCGGCGCGCCCACCAAGGTGCCGCTGGACACGCCCGTGAAGGTCGGCACCACCACCTTCGAACTGCGGCGGTCGTAGCGCGTGGCCCCCACTCCGGAGAGCGGCTCCGGCCACGGCGCGGTGCGCGAGAGCGCCGCCGTCTCGCACGTCGGCAGGATCCGCTCGAACAACCAGGACTCCGGCTACGCGGGCCGGCAGCTCTTCGTCGTCGCCGACGGCATGGGCGGCCACGCGGGCGGCGACGTCGCCTCCTCCATCGCGATCAAGCGCATCGCGGAGGCGGACCGCGTCTACGCCTCCACCTACGAGGCCGAGGACGAGCTCAAGCGCACCCTGCTGGCGGCCAACACCCTGCTGGCCGACGCCGTGGTCGACCACCCCGAGCTCACCGGCATGGGCACCACCGTCAGCGCGATCGCCCGCGTCGGCGAGTCGGTGGCGATCGCGCACATCGGCGACTCCCGCATCTACGTCCTCCGCGACGGCCGGCTCGAGCAGGTCACGACGGACCACACCTTCGTGCAGCGCCTCGTCGACTCCGGCCGCATCACGGAGGAGGAGGCGATGACGCATCCGCGCCGCTCCGTCCTGATGCGGGTCCTCGGCGACGTGCACACCAACCCCGAGATCGACACGCTCACGCTCGAGACCGAGCCGCACGACCGCTGGCTGATCTGCTCCGACGGCCTCTCCGGCGTCGTCCCGCACGACGAGATCCTCAAGGAGCTCAGCCGCGACGAGACCGCGCAGCAGGTGGCCGACCGCCTGATCCGCGACAGCCTCTCGCACGGCGCCCCGGACAACGTCACCGTCGTCGTCCTCGACATCCCCGGGGCGGGCGACACCGCGCGCATCCTCGCCCCCGTGGAGGAGCCGGTCGTCGTCGGATCCGCCGCCGCGCCCACGCCCTTCAGCACCGACGACTCGCAGAACCGCGTCCGGATCCCCGGCATCCGCCTGCACACCCGCGCTCCCGCCGCGCAGGGCCCCACCCACTTCGAGCCCGCGTCCGAGGACTACCTCGACGAGCTGATCGAGGAGGACCGCCGCCGGCACCTGCGCCGCCGCATCACCTGGCTCGTCGGCCTCTCCCTCGTGCTGATCATCGGATTCCTCGGGATCCTCTTCGCCTACGACTGGACGCAGTCGCGCTTCTACGTCGGCACCGACGGGGACACCGTGATCATCTACCAGGGCATCCAGCAGTCGGTCGGCCCGCTCTCGCTCTCGGAGGTGAAGGAGGACACGGGAATCCCGCTCGACTCCCTCCGCGCCTACGACGTCGAGCAGCTGGAGCAGACGATCAGCGCCGACTCCTACGCCGGCGCGGTCGACATCGTCGAGCGCCTCACGGACGCGAACGGAGCACCATGACGGACGCCGCCACGGCCACCGCCCGCCCCGCCCCCGAGCGGCAGGGCTTCTTCCGCCAGAAGCTGCGCAATCTCGAGCTCCTGCTCCTGATCGGCGCATGCCTCATCGACGCCGGCGCGATCGTGCTCGTGCAGCTCGGCGCCCTCGGCTCGATCGACACCACGCTGGTCTCGCTGGGCGCCGGCCTCTCGGCGCTCGTGCTCGCCGTGCACGTCGTGCTGCGCTTCGCGGCCCCGGCGGCCGACCCCTTCCTCCTCCCGATCGCCACCGTGCTGAACGGACTGGGGGTCGCCGAGATCTACCGGATCGACATCGCCGACGGCGCGACCGGCTGGGAGTCGGTGGCGGTGCGGCAGATCTTCTGGAGCGCCCTGGCCGTCGTGGCGGCGATCGTGGTGCTGCTGGTCATCCGCAACCACCGCGTGCTGTTCCGCTACACCTACGTCGCCGGGTTCGCGGCGATCGTGCTGCTCCTGCTGCCGCTCCTGCCCTTCATCGGCCGCGAGGTCAGCGGCGCGCGTGTGTGGATCGGGATCGGCGACGTGGCGAGCTTCCAGCCCGGCGAGATCGCCAAGATCGCCCTCGCGGTCTTCTTCGCCGGCTACCTCGTGCGCAACCGCGACTCCCTCTCGATGGTGGGCCGCACCGTCCTCGGGATGCGCTTCCCGCGCCTGCGCGACCTCGGCCCGATCCTGGTGGTCTGGGCGGTCACGATGGGCGTCATCGTCTTCCAGCGCGACCTGGGGACGGCGCTGCTCTACTTCGGCCTGTTCCTGGTCATGCTCTACGTCGCGACCGGCCGCACCAGCTGGGTCCTCATCGGCGTCGGCCTGTTCCTCGGCGGCGCGCTGCTGGCGAGCCAGACGCTCGACTACGTGGGCAACCGCTTCGCCAACTGGCTCGAGCCCTTCAGCGCCGAGCGCTACGGGGCGGATCCGGGCGGCAGCTACCAGCTCGTGCAGGGCCTCTTCGGCCTCGCGCACGGCGGGCTGCTCGGCACGGGCCTCGGCCAGGGGATGCCGGATCTCACGCCGGTCCCGCAGTCCGACTACATCATCGCCAGCCTCGGCGAGGAGCTGGGCCTCGCCGGGCTCTTCGCGATCTTCGGCCTCTACCTCCTGCTGGTCTCGCGCGGGTTCCGCATCGGCTTCGCCGGGCAGGACGACTTCGGGCGCCTCCTGGGAGTCGGCCTCTCGTTCGTGATCGCCCTGCAGTGCTTCATCGTCATCGGAGGCGTCACCCGCGTCATCCCGCTGACCGGCCTGACCACGCCGTTCCTCGCCGCCGGCGGCTCCTCCCTCGTGGCGAACTGGATGATCGTGGCGGTGCTGCTGCGCCTGTCCGACACAGTCCGCAGTCAGCCTCGTCTGGTGGTGTGATCCGTCGATGAACCGAGAACTCAAACGGGTGAGCCTCGTCGTGCTGACGATGTTCGTGGCCCTCTTCCTCTCCACCACCACCATTCAGGTGATCCAGGCCGACTCCCTCGACGAGGACGGCCGCAACACGCGGACCCTCTACGAGAGCTTCTCGACCGAGCGCGGTGCGATCCTCGCCGGCGGTCAGCCGATCGCCTCCTCGACGCCGTCGGACGACCTCTACAAGTTCCAGCGGCAGTACGCGAACGGCCCGCTCTACTCCGCCGTGACCGGCTACTTCACTCTGAACCAGGGCACCACCGGCATCGAGCGCACGCTCAACGACTACCTCTCGGGCACCTCGAACTCGCAGTTCTTCGACGAGATCAACAACCTCGTCACGGGCCAGGACCCGAAGGGAGCGTCGGTCGAGCTCTCGATCGACCCGGTCGCCCAGCAGGCCGCCTTCGACGCGCTCGGCGACTACACGGGGGCCGTCGTCGTGACGGAGCCGGCCACCGGACGCATCCTCGCGATGGTCTCGAAGCCCACCTTCGATCCCACCGCGCTGGCCTCCCACGACACCGACGACGTCCTCGCCGCCTACCGGGCGCTGAACGACGACTCCTCCGAGCCCCTCGTGAACCGTGCGATCGGCGGCTCGCTCAACCCGCCCGGCTCCGTCTTCAAGCTCGTCGTGGCCTCGGCCGCCCTCGAGTCCGGCCGCTTCACCGCCGACTCGAGCTTCCCCAACGTCGAGTCGTACACGCTGCCCGGCTCCTCGTCGCAGGTGATCAACTCCGGAGGCGGTCTCTGCGGCTCCGGAGAGACGGTCACGCTGGCCACCGCCGTCTCGCTCTCCTGCAACGTCCCGATGGCCGAGATGGGTGTGCAGCTGGGAGCGGACGCGATCCGCTCGCAGGCCGAGAAGTTCGGCTTCGACACCGAGCTCGAGATCCCGATGTCGGTCGAGGCGAGCACCTACCCGACGAAGACGGACGACGCCCAGACGGCCCTCACCGCCTTCGGACAGTACGAGGTGCGCGCGACGCCGCTGCAGATCGCCATGGTCTCCGCGGCGATCGCGAACGGCGGCGAGGTGATGCAGCCGAACCTGGTCGACTCGATCCGCTCGCAGGACCTCAGCGTGCTGCAGCAGTTCCAGGAGAAGTCGCTCGGCCGGGCGGTGAGCACGCAGACCGCGGACGCCGTCAAGGCGATGATGGTCGCCAGCGTCCAGGGCGGCGCGGCGACGAATGCAACAATAGGGGGCGTCACTGTGGCCGGTAAGACCGGCACCGCCGAGAACGGCGGGGACGACCCGTACACCCTCTGGTTCACCGGCTTCGCGCCTGCGGACGACCCGCAGTACGCCATCACCGTGCTCGTGGAGAACGGTGGAGGGCTCGGCCAGACCGGGTACGGCAACCTGATCGCCGCACCCATCGGACAACAGGTACTAGAGGCGGTGCTGAACAAATGAGACCCACGACAGGCCTCACCTTCGGAGGACGCTACGAGCTGCAGTCCCGGATCGCCATCGGCGGCATGGGAGAGGTGTGGCAGGCGACCGATCTGGTCATCGGCCGCACCATCGCGATCAAGATCCTGAAGGACGAGTACCTCGGCGACCCCGGCTTCCTCGAGCGCTTCCGCGCCGAGGCCCGCCACGCGGCGCTGGTCAACCACGAGGGCATCGCCAACGTCTACGACTACGGCGAGGAGGACGGCTCGGCCTACCTGGTCATGGAGCTCGTCCCCGGCGAGGCGCTCTCGACCGTCCTCGAGCGCGAGCGCGTCCTCTCGACCGACAAGGTCCTCGACATCGTCGCGCAGACCGCGCTCGCCCTGCACGCCGCGCACGCCGCGGGCCTCGTGCACCGCGATGTGAAGCCGGGCAACCTGCTCATCACGCCGGACGGCCGCGTCAAGATCACCGACTTCGGCATCGCGCGCATCGCCGACCAGGTCCCGCTGACGGCGACCGGGCAGGTCATGGGCACGGTCCAGTACCTGTCCCCGGAGCAGGCGAGCGGCCAGCCCGCCTCCCCCGCCACCGACATCTACTCGCTGGGCATCGTCGCGTACGAGTGCCTGGCCGGGCGCCGCCCCTTCACGGGCGAGTCGCAGGTCGCCATCGCGATGGCGCAGATCAACGACACCCCGCCGGAGCTGCCGGTCACGGTCGCGGAGCCGGTGCGCAACCTCGTCTACTCCTGCATCGCCAAGAAGCCGGCCGACCGCCCCGCCACCGCCGCGCACCTCGCGCGAGCGGCCCAGGCGCTGCGCTCGGGCGACGTGCGAGGAGCGGCGCTGGCCGTCCCCGCGGTCCTCAGCGACCTCCCCACGACGCAGGCGACCACGGTCCTCCCCTCCAACCAGGGCGCGACGCAGGCGACCACGGTGCTGCCCTCCGGCGCGCCCGCGGCCGCGGCCGCCGCTCCGTTCGTGCCGATCGAGGAGCCGCTCGAGCCGGCCGAGGAGCCGCGTCGCCGCAGCCCCTGGACCTGGCCGCTGATCGCCCTCATCGTGATCCTCGCCGTCGTCATCGCGGGCACGATCTTCGCCCTGACGACCGGCGGGAGCAGCGACCCGGCCGCCTCCCCCACCGCGCCGACCAGCACGGCCCCGTCGCCGACGCCGTCCGAGACTCCGAGTCCCACGCCGACGCCGACCTCGAACACGGTCGTCATCGACAAGGCCGACTACGTCGGGCGCTCCTTCGACGACGTCGAGACCGAGCTCGAGGCCCTGGGCATGGGCGTCCGCCGCGCGGACGGTCCGAGCGCCCCCACCGCCGAGCAGGTCGGACTCGTCGAGGACGTGAACCCCACCGCGAACGTGGTGAAGGGCACGACCATCGAGGTCTCCGTCTTCACCGAGGTCGCGACCCCGGACGCACCGACCGCCGTGCCGACCGTCACCCCCGCCGCCTCCAGCGTCGAGGCGGGCGCGACGTTCAACGTCACCTGGAGCAACTACAACCAGTGCCCGAGCGGAACCTCCGTGAGCGGTTACCGGGTGACCGCGACCGGTGAGGGCGCGAGCGTGACGAGCACCAACCCGTCGAACTCGACGACCGCGACGATCCAGGCCGGCACCACGGCGGGCACGATCGACGTCACGTACACCGTGCTCTGCGGCGAGTCGGAGTCGGCGGCCTCGCCCACCCTCTCCGTCACCGTCGAGGAACCGGCTCCGACCCCGGCGCCGACCCCCACCTCGAAGGCCACCTCGACGCCCACCCCCTCCGAGTAGCGGCGGCGCGCCGGGCCGGGGCACCGCTCCGGCCCGGCGCCTCGCGGCCGTCGCGTCGCGCCCCCGCCCGGAACACCAGGGGCCCATAGGTACACTTGCCGTGGCTCCTCGGGGCCGCACCACACGGAAGTACAGGGCGGGAGCGTGCGCGTGACGGATGAGGGTCGCCTGATCGCGGGACGGTACCAGGTCGGGCCCCGGCTCGGCCGCGGCGGGATGTCCGAGGTGTACCTCGGCACCGACACCCGGCTCGGCCGCACCGTCGCCATCAAGGAGCTGAAGCTCTCCCTCTCCTCCGACTCCGCCTTCCGCCTGCGGTTCCGCCAGGAGGCGCAGTCCGCATCGCGCATGTCGCACCCCACGATCGTCCGGGTCTTCGATGCGGGCGAGGAGGTCTCGCTCGACGACAACGGCGCCGAGTCGCGCCGGCCCTTCATCGTCATGGAGCACATCGAGGGCCGCCTCCTCAAGGACCTGATCGCCGAGGGCCCCCTCGACGTGGACGAGGCCGTCCGCATCACGGAGGGCATCCTCACCGCCCTCGAGTACTCGCACCGCGCAGGCGTCGTCCACCGCGACATCAAGCCCGGCAACATCATGCTGACCCCGTCGGGCCAGGTGAAGGTGATGGACTTCGGGATCGCCCGCGCCGTCTCCGACTCCGCCGCCACGGTCGCTCAGACCACGGCGATCCTCGGCACCGCGGCCTACTTCTCCCCCGAGCAGGCGAAGGGCGAGCAGGTCGACGCCCGCAGCGACCTCTACTCCGCCGGCATCGTGCTCTTCGAGCTCCTCACCGGCCGTGCGCCCTTCCGCGGCGACACCCCGGTGGCCGTCGCCTACCAGCACGTCAGCGAGACGCCGCCGGCGCCGAGCTCCATCAACCCGGCCGTCACCCCCGCACTCGACGCGGTCGTCGCCCGAGCACTCTCCAAGGACCGCTACGAGCGCTTCCAGGGAGCTGCGGAGTTCCGCGACGACCTGCGCGACGCCGCCGCCGGACGCCTCCCCGACCACCGCCCGATCGACGAGCTGACCACCTCGCTCTTCGCGGCCCGCAGCCAGGGCGGAGTCAACGACTCCGAGCTCGCCCTCCGCCAGCTGGCCGAGGACAACTCGATCGTCCGCACCCAGCGCCGCCCGCCGGTCCTCTGGATCTGGTCCTCGATCGTCGTGCTGGCCGTGATCGTCGCCGCACTCGTGATCTGGGTGCTGACGCTCCAGCCCGCGTCGACGCTGCCGTCGCAGTCGCGCGAGGTCCCCACCCTCACCGAGACCACCTACGACAGCGCCCAGTCGACCCTGACCGAGCTCGATCTCGTGCCGAGCCAGGTCGCGGAGTACAGCTCGACCGTCCCCGAGGGCGAGGTGATCCGCACGGATCCGGGCTCGGGCACGATCGTCGCACCCGAGACGGTCATCCGCATCGTCGTGTCCCAGGGCCCCCAGCCCGTCGCCGTGCCGGACACCGTCGGGCAGAGCCTCGCCGAGGCCATCGACGCGCTCACCGCCGTCGGCTTCGTCGAGGGCTCTCAGACCCGCGAGAACTCGCCGACCGTCCCGGGCGACGTCGTGCTCTCCGCCTCCCCCGGAGCGGGCCAGCAGGTCGCCCCGGGCACGCCGGTCGACCTCACCGTCTCCTCCGGCCAGGTCACGCTCCCCGACCTCGTCGGGACGTCCCTCAGCAGCGCGCTGGCCACCCTCGCCTCCGAGAAGCTGCAACTCGTGGGGGTCGAGGTCCCGGACGAGACCTGCGACGCGACCCGGGCGAACCCGCCCATCACGACCCAGTCCCTGGCTCCGGGCGACGTCCCGCAGGGATCAACCGTCCAGCTCGGATACTGCGCGGGCTGACCCGGCCTGCAGCCCGCTGCGGCTGCGGCGTCGACCGACGGCGCCCGGTGGAGGCCGGGCCGCTGCTCTGCGCGCCGAGAAGGGCTCGTCCGGACGTTGCTCGTCGGGTCGATGCTCCGCGAGGCCGACAGCCCCGAGGTGAACGGCTACGCCCGGCGCGCGTCGGCGAGCGGGGGCTGGAGCCGCACGACCTCGCCGCCTGCCGATCCGTCGGCGGGGCGTGCGATCCTGCCGCGGATGTCGCTCGGGGTGAGCCCCTCGCGGCGCTTGAGCGCACGGCGGAGGTGGTCCGCCGAGGAGAATCCGGACGCGGCGGCGATCGCCTCGAGCGGGACCTCCCGCGGGCGGCGGCGCAGGAGCTCCACGGCGCTGGCGACCCGGGAGCGCTCGATCTCGCTCGCGACCGTGGTGCCCGCGTCCTCGAAGAGCCGCTGGAGGGAGCGGGTGGACACGTTGACCGCGTCGGCCACCGCCTCCGGGGTGCAGCGCGGCGTGCGGTGCGTCCGGTCGATGACCGTGCGCGCGCGCCCGAGCGTGGCGGCCCGGACGCTCGTGGTGCCGGGCTGCGAGCTCGCCGCCGCGAGGAACGCGCTGGTGAGGAGCTGCTTGACCACATGGGCGAAGCCGGTGACCTCGCCCTCACCGGGCAGCCCCGTCCCGGACTCCGCCGCGAGGGCGAAGGCGGTCGTGAAGGCGTATGCGGCGCGGGTGGACCGGGCGTCGGGATCGAGCGCGTAGACCGGGGCCGACGTGTCGAAGCCGTAGCGGCGCATCTCGTCGGCGCGCAGCGAGAGGTGGAGGATCGTGGCCGGAGTCGTCGACTCGGTCGTGAACGTCGTCGTCCCCTGCTGGTACGAGATCGACCCCGGACGCAGCAGCACCGTTCGGTCCGGGGCGACCATGCGCACGAAGCCGTCGATGAGGAAGCTGAAGGTGAGGAAGGAGGTGTCGTCGGCCGGCCACGTCCCGCGGAGGACGCGCAGCGGCGAGACCGTCATCAGCACGACGCTCAGATCGGCGGTGCCGAATCCCGAACCGGTGATGCTCGGAACGGTGCCGGGTTTGACGACGATGCGCGGTCCGAGATTCTCGAGCTCTCGGATTCCCGAGAAAGCCCAGGAGATCGATGCGACCATCTGGTCCCCCCGGACTTCTCTTGTGGCGCCGACCCCCTGTCGACGCCCTCTGATTATGCAGGGAAAAGGGGCCGCATCCTCCGCCGGGAGCCCGTCAAATCCCGCCACCTGATCGGGGGGTGCGCAAGGGGGTGGACAAGGTCGCGCTCATACCCTGTCAGGGCGGACTCCTCGGCGCACGACCAGTTAGCCGTCACATGGCGGTTTTCTGCGTGAGAACGCGCTCAGGGCTTCATCCCCGTTCGGGGGACGACCGACACTGATCATTCTCAATGCTCTCGACTCGATAACGAGCCCGATAAGCCCGGCGAATTCCAATTCATCGAGCCGGGATCGAGAGTCCGGGCGTGTCGTCGGCCGATACGGACGCTCCGCCCGGCCTCACCTCGCGCAGCCAGTTCTCGAGAAGGCGCCGCCCGCCCTCGGTGAGGACCGACTCCGGATGGAACTGCACGCCCACGAGCGGAGCACTCCGGTGCCGGACGGCCATGACCACTCCCTCCGGTGTCCGCGCCGTCACCCGCAGCTCCTCGGGAAGGCTCTCACCGTCGACCGCGAGCGAGTGGTACCGCATCGCGGCGAATCCGGAGGGCAGGCCGTCGAAGAGCGGATCTCCGTCGTGGAGGACCGCGGACGTCCGGCCGTGCAGCAGCTCCGGCGCCTCCGTGACGCGGGCGCCGAGAGCATGGGCGAGCACCTGGTGGCCGAGGCAGACTCCGAGCAGCGGCCGCCCGGTCGCCTCCGCCCGCTGCACGAGCGCCGTCGACGCGGGGACGTCCTCAGGACGGCCCGGCCCGGGAGAGACCAGGACCCCGTCCGCCTCCTCCGCGCGAGCCAGGAGCGCCGTGGTCCCGAGGTCGTCGCCCTCGACCACGTCGACCTCGGCACCGAGCTCGCGGAGATACGAGACGAGCGTGAAGACGAAGCTGTCGTGGTGGTCGACGACCAGGATCCGCGGGGCCGCGCCGGCGGTCACGAGCCGACGGTCACGTTCCGGTCGAGCACGAGCGACTGCACCCAGGGGAACACCCACTCGTCGAGCGCCACCAGGACCGCCGCGACGAGGACGAGGACGATCAGGAGGCGGACCCACCACGGCCCGGGAAGGAGCCGCCACAGCGCTGCGTACACGGTCAGCCCTCCTCAGCCAGCGAGGCGGCGATCTCGGCGGGGGCCCCCGCGGACCGCGGCTGGAACGAGTCGAAGACGCCGTACGCGATGATCCGCTCGGCCGTCGAGTAGAGCGGGTTGCAGCTCGTCAGCGTGATCAGGCGGTCGGTCGGAGCCGCGTCCGGAGTCCACGGGACCGGGTCGATCACCTGGACGTCGGAGGGCTGGACGTACTCGAGGTTGCGGAAGCGGTAGGTGTACCAGCCGTCCGCCGTCTCGATGTAGATCGGGTCGCCGAGCTGGAGCTCGTCGATCAAGTGCATGCCTCCGCCGTACGCGCTGCGGTGCGCGGCGAGCGCGAAGTTGCCGGCCTGGCCGGGCATCTGCGTCCCGGGGTAGTGGCCGATGCTCCCCTCGTCGAGCACGTTCCCGGCGTCGATGCCCTCGGCGATCGTGCGCACCCACCCCTCGCCGTAGCGGGGGATGTAGAGGTTGCCGAAGGAGGTGTCGAGGGCGGCGACCGACGCGACGACCGGCTCCGCCGGGGCGGCCTCGGTCGGCTGCGGGGCCGGCGAGGAGTCGCCCCAGGTCTCGCGGAGCTCCGCCGCCTGCGTCGTCTGCCGGCCCGCGATCACCGCGTCGTTCCACCAGAGCTGCCAGGCCAGGAAGAGCAGGACCAGGACGCCGGCGGTCATCAGGAGCTCGCCGACGACTCCGAAGAACGAGAGTCGTCGGACCGGGCGGGCCCTCCGTCGCTTCGCTCGCGGCCGCAGAGCCGCCCCGTCGGGGTTCTGGGCGGTCATGCGACGAGTCTAGGCGCGAGCCGTGACCGGCTGTGGCGCATGATCCGGACCTGTGGAGAGCCCTCCCGAGTCGCCGCCTGAGGAGGGCCGATGGGACCACTCGAGCGCCTGCACCGGCCGCTCCGCGAGTCCGCACAGCACCCGCGCAGCCCCGGTGCTCCCGGCCCGGAGCCTCCGCCAGGTACAGTGGTCGGCATGGCACGAGCGACGAAGAGCCCGAAGCCCGAGCGCGACGAGGCCCGGACCGGCGAGAACGCACCGAATCCGGTCTGGTTCAAGCCGGTGATGTTCGGCTTCATGCTGCTCGGACTCGCCTGGATCATCGTCTTCTACGTGAGCCAGGGCACCCTGCCGATCCCCGATCTCGGCAACCTCAACATCCTGATCGGCTTCGGCATCGCGTTCATCGGCTTCCTGATGACGACGCGCTGGCGCTGAGCCTCCCCCAGTCGTGAACGACGCCCCGTCCGGTCCGCCGACGGGGCGTTCGTCGTCGGTGGAGCGTCTGCGCACCGCCGGCTGCGTCTTCGCCGAGGAGGAGGCGGGCCTGCTCGAGGAGGCCGCCGACTCCCCCTCCGACCTCGAGCTGCTGCTCCGTCGCCGCGAGACGGGCGAGCCCCTCGAGCAGATCCTCGGCTGGGTCGCCTTCCGCGGCCTGCGCGTCCCCGTCGCACCCGGCGTCTTCGTGCCCCGCGTGCGCACCGAGTGGCTGGTCGACTGCGCCCTGGAGGTCCTCCCGGACGGCGCGGTGTTGCTCGACCTCTGCTGCGGATCCGGCGCCCTCGCCCGGTCGATCTCCGAGGAGCGGCCGGACGTCCGCCTGCTCGCGGCCGACCTCTCCCCCGCCGCCGTCGCCTGCGCGCGCCGCACGCTCGCAGGCCGCGCCGACGTCCACGAGGGCGACCTCTTCGACGCGCTCCCCGGGAGCGAGCGCGGGCGGATCGACGTCGTCGTCGTCAACGCCCCCTACGTCCCCACCGCCGCGATCGCGCTCATGCCGCCGGAGGCCCGGGTGCACGAGCCGATGCTCACGCTCGACGGCGGGTCGGACGGGCTCGCCCTGCACCGCCGCATCGCTCAGGAGGCGGGAGCGTGGCTCGCACCCCACGGCGTCGTCGTGATCGAGGTCGGCGCGGATCAGGCCGCTGCGAGTGCCTCGGCGTTCCAGGCGGCCGGGTTCGCCACCTCGCTGCACCGCGACGACGACCGTGAGGCGACGGCCCTGGTGGCCGTCCGCCGGAGAACTACACCGCTGTAATTATCCCCAGCTGTGGAATCTCCTGTGGAGAACTCCGCGGTCTCCGACGCGCTGGCCTGCTCGAGGCGCGGAGGGCCCCGATCGGCACCAGCCCGCCGGTTCTCGGACGCGCCGCCGTCCCCGGATCCTCCTCCCGAGGAGGACACCCGGGACGTTCTCCCCAGTGTTAACAACTCTGTGGATAACTTCCTCCCCACCTGTTGAGAGCACCTGTGGACAGCGGTGGAGACGGTCACCGCGGGAACGACGAAGCGGCGGGCCCGGGAGTGCGCGAGGCACTGCCGGACCCGCCGCTGCGGGAGGGGACGGGATCAGCCGAGGACGTAGGCGCCCGCGGTGATCGCCACCAGTCCGACTCCGATGAGCCCGACGAGGAGGTTCTGCGTGCGCCGCTGGGCGCGCTGCCGGGTCTTCGTGAAGACCAGCCCGATGAGCGCGCCGGCCACCAGACCGCCGACGTGCGCCTGCCACGCCACGTTCATCCCGGGCAGGAAGCCGATGACGAGGTTCAGTCCGACCAGCACCAGCAGCTGCGACGCCTGACCGCCCAGGTGCCGGAGGATCACCAGGTACGCGCCCATCAGCCCGAAGATCGCACCGGAGGCGCCGATCACCGGGGTCAACGGGTTCGCGAGGAGCAGGACGCCCACCGATCCGGCGAAACCGCTCAGGAGGAAGAGGGTGAGGTAGCGCCCGCGGCCCAGCATGCGCTCGAGCACCATGCCGAACACCCACAGCGTGTACATGTTCAGCACCAGGTGGAACGGAATGACGATGAAGAGCGACGTGCTGTGGAGGAACACCGAGGTGAGCATCCGCCACGGCTCGAAGCCGGCGCCGAAGCCGGGGAGCGTGTAGGCGGGGGCGTACAGGAGCGCGTTGACCGCCGGCCCGCCGACGAAGGGAAGGATCTCGACGATCCACAGCACGATGCAGAGCGCGATGATCGCGTAGGTCACCGTCGGCTGGTCGGCACGGGTCATGGCCCGCACGCGGGAGAGGAGGGGACCGCGGGTGCGCGGTGCGGTGGCGCGCTGCTGCGCCATGTCGTCCGGGCAGATCACGCCGACCGGAGCCGGCGTCTGGCACTCGCCGCAGATGGTGCGGCCGCACCGCTGGCAGCGCACGAAGCTCTGCCGGTCGGGGTGTCGGTAGCAGGAGTAGGTGCTGCTCGGCGGGACCTGGGTCACGGACGTGCCTCCGGGGAGAACGAGGGCCGGGCCCTGACGGACCCGGCCCTCGAATGAGTGGTGGATGAGGCGATCAGACCTCGGTGATCTCGACGCTCTCGATCACGACGTCCTCGAGCGGCTTGTCACGGCCGTCGGTGGGGACCGCCGAGAGCGACTGCACGAGCTTCTTCGACTCCTCGTCGGCGACGGCGCCGAAGATGGTGTGCTTGCCCTGGAGCCAGGTCGTCGGCGCCACGGTGATGAAGAACTGCGAGCCGTTGGTGCCGCGGCCCGCCTGCTTGCCGGCGTTCGCCATCGCGAGGATGTAGGGCTGGGTGAAGTCGAGCTCCGAGTTGATCTCGTCGTCGAACTGGTAGCCCGGGCCGCCGATGCCCTGCCCGAGCGGGTCGCCGCCCTGGAGCATGAAGTCGGGGATGATGCGGTGGAAGACGGTGCCGTTGTAGAGCGGCTCCTTCGTCTTCGCACCTGTGGCGGGGTGGGTCCACTCGATGTCGCCGGTCGCGAGACCGACGAAGTTGCGGACCGTCTTGGGAGCGTGGTTCCCGTAGAGGTTGACGACGATGTCGCCCTTGTTGGTGTGGAACGTCGCGACTGCGGTGTGCAAAGGCATGCTCGGATTCTCGCACAGCGCGTCTGTAGGCCCCTGCAACGCCCGGTGTCAATGCGCTGGGTGCGCGATGCGGACGCCGATCGATGAGTGGCAGTATTGAGGCGTTCGCTGCTCGTAGCCGATGGAGGACCAACATGGGTCTGTCACGTAAGCACAAGAAGGACCTCAAGCGTCTTCGCAAGAACGCCGAGGCGGTCTGGGGCGAGCAGCAGGAGGTGCTGGCGCACGCGGCCTCCGTGCTCGAGAAGAGCCGCCGCCACGCGTCGAAGTACGCCAAGAAGGAGCTCGTCCCCTTCGTGAAGGACACGTACGACTCGCGCGTCAAGCCGGTCTACGACAACGGCGTCTCGGCCGTCGAGGGCACGTACTCCTCGGCCCGCCACGCCTACAAGCACAAGGTCGTCCCGACCTTCGCCGCTGTCGGCGGCACGGCCGCCGCCGCCTTCGAGGCTGCCAAGGACTCGAAGAACCGCGCGAAGCTCGCCGAGATCTCGAAGGCGCGCTGGGAGGAGCTCACCACTCCCCCGAAGAAGAAGAGCAAGGTCGGCACGGTCTTCGCGATCGGCGCCGCGCTGGTCGCCGTCGGCGGCATCGGCTACGCCGTCTGGCAGACGTTCCGCGCCGACGACGAGCTGTGGGTCGCCGAGGACGAGCCGCAGAGCGCCGCGCAGAACGCGGCCTCGACCGCTTCCTGACGTTCTCGTCGCTGGAGCCGGGCCCCTCAGGGGGTCCGGCCCCTTCGCATGCCCGGGTTAAGCTTCTGCGGTGGACATCCGGGTCGCCGCGTACGGCGTGATCATCGACGGTGAGCGGATGCTGCTCGCGCACTGGAGCCAGGGCCCCTGGTCGGCCTGGACGCTTCCGGGCGGCGGGATCGACGAGGGCGAGTCGCCCGCCGACGCCGCGGTCCGCGAGATCTTCGAGGAGACGGGCTACCGTGCCGAGCTCGAGGCCCTCATCGGCGTGGACTCGCACGTGATCCCCGCGCACCGGCGCAGCGATCCCGAGGCCGGCCCCCTGCACGCCATCCGCGTCGTCTACCGCGCCCGCATCGTGGGCGGCGAGCTCACGCACGAGGTGGACGGCTCCACGGACGCCGCCGCCTGGTTCCCCCTGAGCGACGTCGAGGAGCTGGAGCGCGTCGAGCTCGTCGACGCGGCCCTCACCATGAACGAGGCCTGGCTCCTCCGCTGACGGTGCCCGGGAATCCCCGGCCGCGCCCCGGCGTTCCCTTCGTCGTGATCGTCGAGCTCTACACCTCCGCCTTCTGCGGCGCCTGCCATGCCGCGCGCTCGGTGCTGGAGCGCGCCGCGGAGCTCGTCCCCGCCGCCGAGATCCGCGAGCGCGACGTGGCCTTCCACCCCGTCGAGGCCGAGGCCGCCGGCATCCGCTCGACCCCCACGGTCGTCGTGCGGGACACGGCCGGAGAGGTGGTCTTCCGAGCGGAGGGCGCTCCCTCCCTTCCGCAGGCTCTCGCCGCTCTGGCCCTCGCCCTGCCCGCGTAGGGTGGCCGCGGGAGGACCCATGCACCGTCGCGCTGCGCTCGCGAGCACCGTCGTTCTGCTCGGCGCCCTCGCGCTCTCGGGATGCGCCTCCGAGGAGCCGGTGACCACGGCCGCGGTCGGGCTCGGACGGGGCGGCGAGCGCGGCGAGGTCCTCGGCGTCGTCGTCGTGTGCTCGGGATCCGTCGACGGCCTCGACCTCGCCGCCTCCGACTCCGCCCCCCTGACCATCGGCGACGGGCTGCGGAGGGTCACCCGCTGGGTCTCCCCGTCACCGGTCACGCAACTGGGCGCGACCGACCTCTCCGGATCCACGGTCTGGCCGGCCGACACGGTGATCGAGCGGTTCCCGCTCGGCGTCGACCTCTCGCTGGGCGCCTACGCGACCGACCGCTCCGTGCTCGCCCGCCCGGTCGTCTTCACGGCCGAGCAGTTCGACACGCTCTCCGTCGGCGAGATCATCGTCGGCGACATCCGCGACGGCACGTCCGAGACCCTCTCGGTCCAGCAGTTCCTCGGCCTCGCCTGCGTGGACCGCTGAGCGGGCGGCTCGGCCGTCCGAGTGGCGACCTCGATCGCACGGCCGCGCGGCGGGCGACAGGAGAGGCCGCCGAAGACCTCGACACGGTGACCCCGCGACGGCGGAGGACCCGGAGTGCCGTGGGCCCGGAGACCAGAAGGGCCTGTGAGGGGAGCACCCGCGAGAGGGGAGGAAGTGTGGAGCCTAGGAGATTCGAACTCCTGACATCCTGCTTGCAAAGCAGGCGCTCTACCAACTGAGCTAAGGCCCCGGGCCGGAGACGGGACGATCCGTCTCCGAGAGTCGAACGGCCCGCCACCGCGAGGTGACGGGCCGTTCGGACCGGGTGGGGGTACCAGGACTTGAACCTGGGACCTCTTCATTATCAGTGAAGCGCTCTAACCGCCTGAGCTATACCCCCGGAATGGCCAGAGGAGACTCTACCCGACATCGAGCAGGAATCCCAATCGGCCGGACCGTGCGCCCTACTGGTTGGTGAAGCCCACCAGGAGGCCGCCGGTGATCTTGACGCTGAGGTTGTACAGCAGCGCCACGATCGCGCCGAGCGCGGTGGTGACGATGGTGTTCAGCACCGCGACGACGATCGCGAAGCCCATGACCTGCGGCAGCGAGATGATCGTGTTGAGGTCGAACGCCTCCGCGCCGGCGATGTCCTGCACGAGGCCGTTGACCTCGTCGAACACTCCCGTCTGAGCCAGGACCGTGTAGACCAGGTAGACGACGACGATCGTGATGATCGCGAGCGTCAGGCCCAGCAGGAACGAGAGCTTCACGGCCGACCAGAAGTCGACGTAGACGAGCTTCAGGCGGACCTGCTTCGCCGCCGGGCTCTTCGCGGACTTCCTGGCGAGCTTCTCGGCGACGGTGCTACTCATCTACGGACCCATCCTCCTCCGACACCGGGGCGGACTCGGCCGGCGCCGCGGCGTCGGGATCCTCGTCCTGGGCGTCGAGATTGCGTTCGGTGTTCTTGGCGAGTGCGATGATGCGGTCGTCCTCAGCGAATCGTGCGAAGACGACTCCCATGGTGTCGCGACCCTTGGCCGGTACCTCGGCCACCGCAGAGCGTACCACCTTGCCGCTGGCGAGCACGACGAGCACCTCGTCGTCCTCTCCGGTGATGATGGCGCCCACGAGGTCGCCGCGCTTCTCCTCGAGCTTGGCCACCTTGATGCCCAGCCCGCCGCGTCCCTGGAGGCGGTACTGGTCGACCGCGGTGCGCTTGGCGTAGCCGCCCTCGGTGACCACGAAGACGAAGCCCTCGTCGCTGACGACGTTGGCGTCGAGGAGGCGGTCCTCCCCGCGGAACGACATGCCGCGGACTCCGGAGGTCGAGCGGCCCATCGGGCGCAGCGCCTCGTCGGACGCGGTGAAGCGGATCGACATGCCCTTGCGGGAGACCAGCAGCACGTCGCTGTCCTCCTCGACCAGGAGCGCCGAGACGAGCTCGTCGCCGTCGCGCAGCTTGATCGCGATGATGCCGCCGGAGCGGTTCGTGTCGTACTCCGAGAGGGCCGTCTTCTTCACGAGGCCGTCGCGCGTGGCGAGCACCAGGTAGCGGGCCGCCTCGTAGTCGCGGATGTCGAGGATCTGCGCGATCTGCTCCCCCGGCTCGAGCGCGAGCAGGTTCGCGATGTGCTGGCCCTTGGCGTCGCGGCCGGCCTCCTGCAGCTCGTAGGTCTTGGCGCGGTACACGCGGCCGGTGTTCGTGAAGAACAGCAGCCAGTGGTGCGTGGTGGTGACGAAGAAGTGCTCGACGATGTCGTCGGCCTTCAGCTGCGCGCCGCGCACGCCGCGGCCGCCGCGGTGCTGGGCCCGGTAGGAGTCGCTCCGGGTGCGCTTGAGGTAACCGCCTCGGGTGACGGTGACGACCATCTCCTCCTCGGGGATCAGGTCCTCGACGCTCATGTCGCCGTCGAACCCGAAGAGGATCTCGGTGCGGCGGTCGTCGCCGAAGCGGTCGACGATCTCGTCGAGCTCGTCCGAGATGATCGTGCGCTGGCGCTCGGGGCTCGCGAGGATCGACTTGTAGTCCTCGATCTCGGCCTGGATCCGGTCGTGCTCGTCGATGATCTTCTGGCGCTCGAGGGCCGCGAGGCGGCGCAGCTGCATGTCGAGGATGGCGCGGGACTGCACCTCGTCGATGTCGAGCAGCTCCATCAGGCCGTCGCGCGCCTCCTCCACGGTGGGGGAGCGGCGGATGAGGGCGATGACCTCGTCGAGCGCGTCGAGCGCCTTGAGGTAGCCGCGCAGGATGTGGATCCGCGCCTCCGCCTCGTCGAGGAGGTACTGGGTGCGGCGCACGATGACCTCGACCTGGTGGTCGACCCAGGCGCGGATGAAGCCGTCGAGCGAGAGCGTGCGCGGGATGCCGTCGACGATCGCGAGCATGTTCGCGCCGAAGTTCTCCTGAAGCGGCGTGTGCTTGTAGAGGTTGTTCAGCACCACCTTCGCCACGGCGTCGCGCTTGAGGACGACGACGAGGCGCTGGCCGGTGCGACCGGAGGTCTCGTCGCGGATGTCGGCGATGCCCGAGACGCGCCCGTCCTTGACCAGCTCGGCGATCTTGATCGCCAGGTTGTCCGGGTTCACCTGGTACGGCAGCTCGGTGACGACGAGGCAGGTGCGGCCCTGGATCTCCTCGATGGAGACAACGGCGCGCATCGTGATCGAGCCGCGGCCGGTGCGGTACGCGTCCTGGATGCCGCGGACGCCGAGGATCTGCGCACCGGTGGGGAAGTCGGGTCCCTTGATCCGCTGCAGCAGCGCCTCGAGGAGCTCCTCGCGCGTCGCGTCCGGGTTCTCGAGCGCCCACTTCGCGCCAGCGGCGACCTCGCGCAGGTTGTGCGGCGGGATGTTGGTCGCCATGCCGACCGCGATGCCGACGGAGCCGTTGACGAGCAGGTTCGGGAACCGGGCCGGCAGGATCGCCGGCTCGCGCGTCCGACCGTCGTAGTTGTCCTGGAAGTCGACGGTGTTCTTGTCGATGTCGCGGACCATCTCGAGCGCGAGCGGCGCCATCTTGGTCTCGGTGTACCGGGGAGCGGCCGCGCCGTCGTTGCCGGGGGAGCCGAAGTTGCCCTGCCCGAGCGCGAGCGGGTAGCGGAGGCTCCACGGCTGCACCAGGCGGACCAGCGCGTCGTAGATCGCGGAGTCGCCGTGCGGGTGGAACTGGCCCATCACGTCGCCGACGACGCGCGAGCACTTCGAGAACGCCTTGTCGGGGCGGTAGCCGCCGTCGTACATGGCGTAGATCACGCGGCGGTGCACGGGCTTCAGGCCGTCGCGCACCTCCGGCAGGGCGCGCCCGACGATGACGCTCATCGCGTAGTCGAGGTAGGAGCGCTGCATCTCGAGCTGCAGGTCGACCGGCTCGATCTTGTCGTGACCGTGGATCACCACACCGGTCTCGGTGACGATGTCGTCGCTCTCGTCCGGGCCGGTGGGGGTGGTGGGTTCTTCTGCCATGGTCTCTGGTCTCTCAGGTGGGTCCGTGCCCCGGAGGAGCGGGGGCGGCGGTCGCGCTGGGTGTCAGGTGTGTCGTCGGTGTGCGGGCCGGTGAGGGCCTCTGTCGCGTTCTGGTCGAGGATGCGGCCCATCGAGGGCCGCCGTCACGTGTTCGAGATGCTCGCGAGGGCGGTCCACTGGACCGCCCGGCCGCCGCCTCTCGAAGGACGTCCGTTTCCTCGACAGCTAGATGTCGAGGAAGCGCACGTCCTTCGCATTCTTCTGGATGAAGGAGCGGCGGGACTCGACGTCCTCGCCCATGAGGGTGGAGAAGATCTCGTCGGCCGCGGCCGCGTCGTCGAGCGTGACCTGGAGGAGGGTCCGCGTGGCGGGGTCCATCGTGGTCTCCCACAGCTCCTTGTAGTCCATCTCGCCGAGGCCCTTGTAGCGCTGGATGCCGTTCTCCTTGGGCATGCGCTTGTTGGTCGCCGAGCCGTGCGCGATCAGGGCGTCGCGCTCGCGGTCGCTGTAGACGTACTCGTGCGGGGAGTTCGACCACTTGAGGCGGTACAGCGGCGGCTGCGCGAGGTACACGTAGCCGAGGTCGATCAGCGGGCGCATGTAGCGGAAGAGGAGCGTCAGCAGCAGCGTCGTGATGTGCTGGCCGTCGACGTCGGCGTCGGCCATCAGGATGATCTTGTGGTACCGCGCCTTGTCAGGGTTGAAGTCCTCGCCGATGCCGGCGCCGAACGCCGTGATCATCGCCTGGACCTCGTTGTTGCCGAGAGCGCGGTCGAGCCGCGCCTTCTCGACGTTGAGGATCTTCCCGCGGAGGGGGAGGATCGCCTGCGTCTCGGGATTGCGGCCCTGCACCGCGGATCCGCCCGCCGAGTCGCCCTCGACGATGAAGATCTCGGAGATCGACGGGTCCTTGGACTGGCAGTCCTTGAGCTTGCCCGGCATGCCGCCGCCCTCGAGCAGGCCCTTGCGGCGGGCGGTCTCGCGCGCCTTGCGCGCCGCCATGCGGGCCGAGGCCGCCTGGATCGCCTTGCGGATGATGTCCTTGGCCTGGCTCGGGTTGCGGTCGAACCAGTCGGCCAGCTGCTCGCCGGCCACGCGCTGCACGAACGCCTTCGCCTCGGTGTTGCCGAGCTTCGTCTTGGTCTGGCCCTCGAACTGCGGCTCGCCGAGCTTGATCGACACGACGGCGGTGAGGCCCTCGCGGATGTCGTCGCCCGAGAGGTTCTCGTCCTTCTCCTTGAGCAGGTTGTTCGCGCGCGCGTAGCGGTTGACCAGAGTGGTCAGCGCGGCGCGGAAGCCCTCCTCGTGGGTGCCGCCCTCGTGGGTGTTGATGGTGTTCGCGTAGGTGTGGACGCTCTCGGTGTAGGCCGTGGTCCACTGCATCGCGACCTCGAGCGAGATGCGGCGCTCGGTGTCCTCGGACTCGAAGTCGATGATCTCGGAGTGCACGAGGTCCGACTTCTTCAGCGAGTTGATGTACTCGACGTAGTCGACGAGGCCCTTCTCGTAGTGGAAGACGTCGGTCCGGTCGCCCTCGGTCTCGTTCTCGCCCTCCCCCTCGAACTCGACCTCGTTCTGGTCGGTCAGCGCGATGCGCAGGCCCTTGTTGAGGAACGCCATCTGCTGGAAGCGCGCGCGCAGGGTCTCGTAGTCGAACTCGACCGTCTCGAAGATGCCGGCGTTGGGCCAGAAGGTGATCGTCGTGCCGGTCTCGTCGCTGGCCTCGCCCTTCTCGAGCGGGGCGTCCGGCACTCCGTCGGTGAAGCTCATCCGGTACACGGCACCCTGGCGCTTGACCTCGACGTCGAGGCGCGTCGAGAGCGCGTTGACCACGGAGGAGCCGACGCCGTGCAGGCCGCCGGAGACCGCGTAGCCGCCTCCGCCGAACTTGCCGCCGGCGTGGAGCACGGTGAGGACCAGCTCGACCGTGGAGATGCCCTCGGTCGGGTGCATGTCGACCGGGATGCCGCGGCCGTTGTCGGAGACGGTGACGCCTCCGTCGGCGCGCATCAGGATCTCGATGTTGTCGCAGTAGCCCGCGAGCGCCTCGTCGACGGCGTTGTCGACGATCTCGTAGACCAGGTGGTGCAGACCGCGCGGACCCGTGGATCCGATGTACATGCCGGGGCGCTTGCGGACCGCCTCGAGGCCCTCGAGGACCTGGATCTGGTTCGCGCCGTAGTCGCCGGACGACTTGGTCGACATGCTCTCGTGCGGAGCGGAGGGGGCTGCTGAGCCGTTCGCGTCCAGGTCGTTCGCTGCGGGTGACGTGGAGTCGTTCGGCTCGTGAGTCATAGCTGTGGAGTTCTCCTCTGACGGTCCGTCGCGACGCGCACGGTGATCTGGAGATCGCCCGCGCGGCGGCGTCACTGCGGTTCGGCGGCCCTCCATTCTACCGCGTGCCGGGTCGATCCGAAGCGCTGGACGGCGATCTGAAGCGCGAAAGATCGGCGGTCGACCGAAAATGCGTCCTCAGCCGTAGGTGTCGCGCGGACCACGCCCTGGAATCGACCTGGGACCCTTTTTCCAGTTCGGGACGTCCGGGCCCTGGAAACGGATCGACGCGATGCCCGCGTCGGGGAAGTTCACGGCGATGTGGTTCATGATCTCGATCCGCATCAGCCGGAGCTGCGTCGACCACGCCGTGGACTCGCACGCGACCGTCAGCACGCCGTCGACGACGCCCACCGGAGTCGAGTGCTTCGCGGTCTCCTCGCCGGCGATCGCCGTCCACGACGACATCAGGTCGCCCTGCGCCAGCGGCGCCGTCCAGCCGAGCTTCACGGTGAGGGAGTCGAGGACGTCGCCGAGGTCGTGCGGGTCGCGGCCCTTGCCGAACGGGATCGCGTCGCCCTTGGACTCGGCACGCTCGACGGTCTTCCGGATGCGGCGCGGGCCGTCGGCGCCGAACACCTCCTTGAGGTGGCGGTAGACGCGGGCGGCCTCGGAGTCGGGTGCGGGGGCTCCGCGGCGGGGGGAGTCAGCCATCGGACGGCTCCGACGGGGCGGGCGGCTCCGGGGACGCGGGATCCGTGGACGCCGGCGCTGGGGACGCGGTCTCCGAGGAGGAGGCCGCGGCGGAGGAGACGACACCAGGAGAAGGGGAGTCGGACGAGACCGGATCGGGAGAAGAGGAGTGGGAGGACTCGGGACCGGGAGGAGGGGAGTCGGAGGACACCGGATCGGACGAGGCGGAGTCGGGAGCGATCGGCTCCGGCACGGCGATCGGCGCGGCGGCGGCGCCCGTGCCGACGATCCGGCCGGCCTCGATCCGCACGGTGTGCGCGGCCAGCGCCTCCGGGACGTCGTCGAAGACGGCCGCGGTGATCAGGACCTGCTCGTAGTCGGCGACCACCGAGGCGAGACGCTCGCGCCGGCGCGCGTCCAGCTCGGCGAAGACGTCGTCGAGCATCAGCACCGGATCGCCCATGGGGGAGTCGCGCCGGAGCAGCTCCGCGGCGCCCAGCTTCAGCGCCAGCGCGAACGACCAGCTCTCGCCGTGGCTGGCGTAGCCCTTGGCCGGCAGCGCGTTCAGCTCGAACTGCACGTCGTCGCGGTGCGGGCCGACGAGGGAGACGCCCCGGTCGAGCTCGCGGCGGCGCACCCCGGCCAGGGCGGACGCGAACGCCTCCGCCAGTTCCTCGCCCGCCGCCGGTGACACGGCGCCCGGCTGCTCCACGGGCTCGCCGTCGTCGTCGACCGCGCCCTCGATGCTCAGGCGGGAGCGGAGCACCGGACGCTGGTCGGCACCGGCGACCGCCTCGTACGCGGCGCGCACCGGTCCGCTCAGCTCCTCCACCAGGGTGAGGCGCGACTGCATGATCTCGGTCCCGAGCGCGATCAGGCGCTCGTCCCAGATGTCGAGGGTCCCGAGCTTCGAGGGGTCGCGGACGCCGCTCGCCCGTGCGGACTTGAGCAGCGAGTTGCGCTGGCGCAGCACCCGCTCGTAGTCGGCCTGGACGGCGCTCATCCGCGGGGAGCGGAGGATCACCAGCTGGTCGAGGAAGCGGCGGCGGGCCGACGGGTCGCCGCGGATGAGGAGGAGGTCCTCCGGCGCGAAGAGGACGCTGGAGAAGAAGCGGGGGAGCTCGCGCGGTTTGATCCCGCCGCGGTTGATCTGCGCGCGGTTGGGGGAGGAGCGGTTGATCTGCACCTCGGCCAGCAGGTCGCGCTCGCCGTTGCGGAGGCGGGCGCGCACCACGGCGCTGTCCCGGCCGGCGCGGATGAGCGCCTGGTCGCTCGACACGCGGTGCGAGCCCAGGGTGGAGAGGTAGCCGAGCGATTCGACGAGGTTCGTCTTGCCCTGGCCGTTGCGGCCGACGAAGAGGTTCGGTCCGGGCACGAGCTCGACGTCGACCGACTCGTAGTTCCGGAAGTCGCTGAGCGCCAGCTGCGTCACCTGCACGTCGCGCTCCTCTCCTCCACCCGTCGTCGCGGGCCTTCCCTGCACCCCTGCGGGCTCCTCGCCCGTCTCGCTCGGCCGGTCCACCCGCCCCGGCGCCTGCGGTCCGCTCTCCCCCTGCCGGCCAGGCCTGCGCCCCCGGTCTCGACACACCCCTGCGGGCTACTCGACCGGCACGGCGGCGGAACCGTCCGGGACGCGGATCCCGATACGCCCCTCCGGGGCCACTACTCGCTCACCATGATCGGCGGCGCCCCGTCCCCGCCCGTGAAGGCGGCCGAAGGCTCGCCGCCCGACGTCGGTAGCAAGGTGGAGGCGGCCGGAGGCCCGCCGCCCCCGTGAGAGCATCCCTGCCTCACGGGGGCGGCGGGCCGCAGTCCGCCGTCCGTCACCGGCCCTGCGGAACGCGCCCCCCTCCGGAAGCCGACCGCCGTGAGGACTGCCGGAGGCAGTCCTCACCAGCCCACTCAGTCGACGGCCTTGACGGAGTGCCCGCCGAACTGGTTGCGGAGCGCTGCGACGGCCTTCATCGCGGGGGAGTCCTCCTGGCGGGAGACGAAGCGGGCGAAGATCGAGGCGCTGATCGTGGGCACCGGGACGGCGTTGTTGATGGCCTCCTCGATGGTCCAGCGGCCCTCGCCCGAGTCCTGCACGTAGCCCTCGATGTTCTTGAAGTCCGGGTCCTGCTCGAGGGCGCGGACGAGGAGCTCGAGCAGCCAGGAGCGCACGACCGTGCCGCGCTGCCACGCCTTGAAGGTGCCGGTGACGTCCTTGATGATGTCGCTGCGGGTCTCGAGCAGCTCGTAGCCCTCGGCGAACGCCTGCATCAGGGCGTACTCGATGCCGTTGTGGACCATCTTCGCGTAGTGGCCGGCGCCGACCTCGCCGACGTGGACGAAGCCCTCCTCGCGGGGGCCCTCCGGGCGCAACGCGTCGAAGACGGGCATGGCGTACTCGACGAGCTCCTTCGGGCCGCCGACCATCAGGCCGTAGCCGTTCTGGAGTCCCCAGACGCCGCCGGAGACGCCCGCGTCGATGTAGTGGATGCCCTTGGGCTTCAGCAGCGCGTTGTGCTTGAAGTCCTCGGTGAAGCGGGAGTTGCCGCCGTCGATGACGAGGTCGCCCTCGCTGAGCTTCTCCGACAGGTCCTTGACGACCGCGTCGGTGATCTCGCCGGCCGGCACCATCACCCAGACGATGCGGGGCGAGGGGAGTGCGGCGATCATCTCGTCGAGAGAGGCCGCGTCCGAGACGTCGGGATTGCGGTCGTAGCCGGTGACCTCGAGCCCCTTGGAGCGGAGGCGGGAGCGCATGTTGTCGCCCATCTTGCCGAGGCCGACGAGTCCGATGTGCATGGTGAACCTTCCTGGATTCGTTGTCCGGCGGGCGGGCGCTCGTCGGGAGCGGGGCGGTCGCGGCTCTGCGATCCGGGGAGTGGTCAGCGCAGCAGCAGGTTGGGCTGGAGCAGGTAGCGGTAGCTGTCGCTGCCGGGCTGCTCCCGCGAGGTCTGCGCGGTGATCAGGACGGGGCCGGGCTTGTTGGGGTTCTCGGTCTTCGTGAACGCGATGCGCACGAACTCCGAGTGGACGGCGGCGAGGCCGTCGAGCAGGAACTGCGGCTTGAGCGAGACGACCACGTTGTCGCCGGTCACGATCGCGTCGATGCTCTCGGACGCCTGCGCCTGCTCCGAGCCGATGGCCTCGAGGGTGAGGCCGTCGCTGCTGAAGCTGAAGCGGAGGGCCGCCTCGCGCTCGAGCACGAGCGAGACGCGGCGGGTGGCCTCGATGAGGTCGCTGGTCGACATGACCGCGTAGTTCTCGACGGAGGCGGGGAAGAGGCGCTTCACGGGCGGGAAGTTGCCCTTGATCAGCAGCGACGTGACGGTCTTGCGGTCCGCTGTGAAGGCGATCAGCTCGCGCTCGTCGCGGTTGGTGATCGCGACGGAGACGGTGCCGGAGTGGCCGAAGGTCTTGCCGACCTCCTGCAGCGTGCGCGCGGGCACGAGTGCGGTGAGCGGCTGGGTGGGCGCGGGGTTGTCCCCGTTGTCCCAGTCGATCTCGCGGACGGCGACGCGGTAGCGGTCCGTCGCGACGAGGCCGATCGTGTTCTCGGTGATCTCGAGCTGCACGCCGGTGATGACGGGGGTCACGTCGTCGCGGGAGGCGGCGACCGCCACCTGCGAGACGGCGGCCGCGAAGGCGTCGGCCGGGACGAGGCCGGTGGAGGCGTCGATCTCGGGGATGCTCGGGTACTCCTCCACGGGCATCTGCAGGAGCGTGAAGTGCGCCGAGCCGGCCGAGACCGAGACGCGCGACTCCTCCGTGGCGATGCGCACGGGAGCGTTGGGGAGGCGGTTCGCGATGTCGGCGAGCAGACGGCCCGAGACGAGCACGGTCCCCGTCTCCTCCACGTCGGCCGCGATCTGCGTCTGCGCGGACACCTCGTAGTCGAAGGAGGACAGCGTCAGACCCTCGGAGGTCGCCTCGATGAGGACTCCGGAGAGGATCGGCAGGGTCGTGCGCTGCGGAAGCAGCTTGACCGCGAAGGACACCGCCTCGCTGAAGACATCGCGGTTGGCTTGGAACCTCACGAGTACACCCCTGACGAGTCGCGGACGAAGACCGTCGCCCATCGTACCCGCCGGGCTCGACGAGCTCGGAAGGGGGTGGACCGCCGAGCACTCCCGAGCCGCTGTGGAGAGGTTGCCGGACGAGGCTTCATTAAAGAGAGAACTGCGTTAACAGTGTTAACACGTGTGGAAACTGTGGAAAACGCTTCGGACCCCTACTCCTGGGTGGGATCGGAGGGACCCGCCCCTGTGGAGGGAGTGTGAGCGGGCCCGTGGACGCCCTGTGGAGCGATCCGGGCCGACCTGTCGCCCTCCACAGGCGGGCTCTCCCGGCGCACAGTCCCGAGGCGGTTGTCCACAGTTATCCACAGGTTCCTCACACTGTGGAAATCGGCCCTCCGAGGCGCGCGAGGCGGCGTGTCCGAGGCCCGCCTGGTGGGTCGAGGAGTCCGTCGACGACGTCTCCGGGTCACGACGGAGACCGTCGAACGCGGCTCGCGCCGTCCGAGCGGCGCGGAAGACGATGCGCGCTCCCTCTCCCCTGCGCTGCTCTCCTGGCCGTCGCACGGCGGATCGACACCGTCCGATCGCACGCCGGCCGCTCAGCCGCTCACCCGGACCCCTTGAGCACGTGCGGTTCATGCTGGTCGAGTAGCCCCAGCGAGCCGTATCGAGACCCCCGCCAGCGCCTTCGCCTGATCTCGACGCGCGCCGACACCGACGCCCTGCTGCTCGCGCCGCGATCCCCGTCGCCTCCCCTCACACGAAGAGAGGGGAGCGACTACCCGACCACCGCGCACGGACGCCGATGGACCCCGGGGCACGCCACCCGGGACAGGCGGTCCCGGGGACCGTACGACTGCCGGCTAGCGGTTCGTCTTGATGCGGGTGGTCAGCTCGGTGACCTGGTTGTAGATGCTGCGGCGCTCCTTCATGAGCTCCGAGATCTTCTTGTTCGCGTACATGACCGTGGTGTGGTCGCGGTTGCCGAACAGCTGGCCGATCTTGGGCAGCGAGAGGTTCGTCAGCTCGCGGCACAGGTACATGGCGATCTGGCGCGCGGTGGCGACGGCCTGCGAGCGCGACGAGCCGTAGAGGTCGTCGACCGTGAGCTTGAAGTAGTCCGCGGTGTGGTTGATGATGTCGACCGGCGAGATGACGTTGTCCTCGTCGAGCGTGATCAGGTCCTTGAGCACGGTCTGCACGAGCGACATGTCGACCGGCGTGCGGTTCAGGCTCGCGAACGCGGTGACGCGGATGAGCGTCCCCTCGAGCTCGCGGATGTTGCTCGACACCTTCGACGCCATGAACTCGAGGATGTCGTCGGGCACGAGCAGCTTCTCGCTGACCGCCTTCTTGCGGAGGATCGCGATGCGGGTCTCGAGGTCGGGAGCCTGCACATCGGTGATGAGGCCCCACTCGAAGCGCGAGCGCATCCGGTCCTCGAAGCCCGTCAGGGCCTTCGGCGGCAGATCGGACGTGATCACGACCTGCTTGTTGTGGTCGTGCAGCTGGTTGAAGGTGTGGAAGAACGCCTCCTGCGTCTCCGCCTTCCCCTGCAGGAACTGGATGTCGTCGATCAGGAGGATGTCGACGTTGCGGTAGCGGCCGTGGAAGGCGTTGCCCCGGTTGTTCGCGATCGAGTTGATGAAGTCGTTCGTGAACTCCTCGCTCGAGACGTACCGCACGCGGATCCCCGGGTAGAGGCTCATCGCGTAGTGGCCGATGGCGTGGAGGAGGTGCGTCTTGCCGAGCCCGGAGTCGCCGTAGACGAAGAGCGGGTTGTAGGCCTTGGCGGGAGCCTCGGCGACGGCGACGGCCGCGGCGTGCGCGAACCGGTTGGAGCCTCCGATGACGAAGTTGTCGAAGCTGTACTTCGGGTTCAGCCGGGTGTCGGTCGCCGGCACGGTCCGCAGCTCCTCGACCCCGCGGGTGGGCGCGACCGTCGCCGAGGAGGCGGTGATCGGCTCGAACGGGTTCATCGACTCCTGCGACGACGGGGAGCTGAGGGGTTCGTGCTCGATGTCGGGGTTCACCACGAAGGCGAACGTCGTGACGCCGAAGGAGTCGTCGAGCGTCCCGATCGCGCTGAGCAGGGGCACGCGCACGCGCTGCTCGAGCATCCCGCGGGTGAACTCGTTCGGGACCTCCAGGTAGAAGGTGCCCGCCATGATGCCCTTGGGCTCCACGAGCGAGACGAACCCGTAGAGGGGAGCGGTGATCCGCTCGTCCTGGGACAGTGCGCCGAGGATCACGTTCCACGCGTCGACCATCGACGTGTCGTCTGCCATCTGTCTCCGGTCCTGGGTGCTGTCGCTGTGAAGTCGCTGCGGGATCGCCGTCTCCGCCGGACCCGTCGCCGCCCGCTGCAGGGGCGTCGCGGACCGGGCGCGGAGCCGGGTCTCGAGTGCCGCTCTCTCCACAGGGTTGTCCACCGGCCTCGAGCGATGCCTGTGCGGGCGCGGGAGGACGCGGATCCCACCTGTGGATAACTGCGGCTCAACACCGTAACGAACGGAGCCGACGGGAGACAAATCCACCACAGCGACACCCGCGTGTCAATGCGCGGAACCCCGTGTCCCGTGTGCATGATCGAGGTTTCGCGCCGTCCACATTTGACCGGTGGCGGAACAGGCCGTAGTTTAAATCAGTTGACGCCTGCCCGGTGTCGTCCGTGCGGCCCTCGCAGGCCGAGCGGATTCCGCAGCCGGGCACCCCTTCTTCCCGGAGGATCCGAGTCTCCGCCCGAGTGGGTGGTGCCGGTTCGCGCCGCGGAACACGTACGTGGAGATCTGATTATGAGCAAGCGAACCTTCCAGCCGAACAACCGTCGTCGCGCCAAGGTGCACGGCTTCCGTCTGCGCATGCGCACCCGTGCCGGCCGCGGCATCCTCAGCGCGCGCCGCGCCAAGGGGCGCACCGAGCTCTCCGCCTAGCAGCGAGCGGTACCGACCAGCGGTGCTGGCCAGAGCCAATCGCATCGTCCACGGAGGCGAGTACCGGACAGTCGTCCGTCGCGGTGTGCGGTCCACAGGACCGCACACCGTCACGTATGTCCGCCGGTCCTCCGCGGGCGATCCGGCGCGGTTCGGGTTCATCGTCGCCAAGACGGTCGGCACCGCGGTGACGCGCAACACCGTCCGCCGCCGGCTCAAGGCCGTGGCGTTCGAGCTCGTCCCCGAGATCGACCCCGGCACCCAGGTCGTCGTCCGCGCGCTGCCCGGCAGCGCCGACGCCCCCTGGTCGGAGCTGCGCTCCGAGGTGTGGTCCGCGATGGCGCGAGCCGCGCGGAAGAGCGGGGCGTCCTCGTGACCGCCGTGCTCCCCCGCCGCGAGGCGCCGCTCGCCCGGCTCGGGTGGGCGATCCTCCTGCTGCCGCGGAACATCGGCGTCCTGCTCCTGATCGTCTACCGGGCGGTCGTGTCCCCTCTCTACGGGGACGTCTGCCGTTACTACCCCTCGTGCTCCGCGTACGCGCTCCAGGCGGTCCAGCTCCACGGGCTCGTCCTCGGCTCCGTCCTCGCGGCCCGCCGTCTGCTCCGCTGCCACCCGTGGGCGGCCGGCGGCATCGACGACGTCCCGACCTCGATCCCCCTGCACCGACCGGCTTCCGGCCGGACCCGCTTCGCCGTGACGCGAGCCGGGTTCGTCGTGGGCCCTCGAAAGGACTGACCCCACTCCATGGACCTCCTCGGCACGATCCTCTGGCCCCTCAAGTGGGTGGTCGAGCTGCTCCTCGTCGCCTTCCACCAGCTGCTGACCTTCACCGGCATGGAGGCGGCCGCGGGAATCACCTGGGTCCTCTCGATCGTCGGCCTGGTCATCGTCATCCGCGCCGCGCTCATCCCGATCTTCGTCAAGCAGATCAAGAGCCAGCGCCGGATGCTCGAGGTCGCACCCCAGCTCAAGAAGATCCAGGACAAGTACAAGGGCAAGCGCGACCAGCTGTCCCGCGAGGCGATGTCCCGCGAGACCATGGAGCTCTACAAGAAGACGGGCACCAACCCGCTCGCCTCCTGCCTGCCCCTGCTGATCCAGATGCCGATCTTCTTCAGCCTGTTCTCGGTGCTGAACGCGGCGCAGCACAGCCAGAAGGGCGTGGGCCCGCTCGACGAGACGCTCGCCCGCCAGTTCGGCGAGGCGAACCTCTTCGGCGTCGCGCCGTTGCACCAGTCGATCCAGGGCGCACTCGCCGAGGGCGGCCAGGAGCCGGTCATCATCATCGCGGTGATCATGGTCGTCCTGATGACCGCATCGCAGTTCATCACGCAGCTGCAGATCGTGTCGAAGAACATGTCGCCCGAGGCGAAGGCTTCGCCGACGTTCAAGCAGCAGCGGATCCTGCTCTACATCCTCCCCCTCGTCTTCGCCTTCTCGGGCTTCGCCTTCCCCCTCGGCGTGATGTTCTACTGGCTGACCTCGAACATCTGGACGATGATCCAGCAGTTCATCGTCATCCGGAACATGCCGACCCCGGGCAGCGAGGCCGCCAAGGCCCGCGAGGAGCGCCTGCGCCGCAAGGGCAAGCTGGTCGAGGAGACCACGGCCGCCGGCGACGTCACCCTCGTCGAGAAGAAGGCCGTGCAGCGCACGCAGCCCGTGAGCAAGAACCGCTCCAAGAAGCAAGCTGGAAAGAAGTAGAGCCGCCATGACCGATCCGATGCAGACCATCACCGACGACGCGTCCGCACCCGTGGACGTGGACGCGTCCGCCGTCGACGAGGCGCCCGAGTCCACGCTCTCTCAGCTCGAGGACGAGGGCGACGTCGCCGCCGATTACATCGAGGAGTTCCTCGACATCTGCGATCTCGACGGCGACATCGACATCGAGGTCCGCAACGGCCGCGCCTACCTCTCGGTCACCGCCTCCGGCGACACGAACCTCCGGGTGCTCTCCCGCCCCGACGCCGTCCAGGCACTGCAGGAGCTGACGCGACTCGCGGTCCAGACGAAGACCGGCGCGTTCTCCCGCCTCATCCTCGACATCGGCGGCTCCCGCGACGCCCGCGAGGCGGAGCTGGCCCAGCTGGTCGACCGCGCGATCGAGCGGATCGAGGACGGCGCGACGTCGGCCTCGCTCCCGCCCATGTCGTCGTACGAGCGCAAGCTGGTCCACGACATGGTGGGCGAGCGCGGCTTCGTGTCGGAGTCGCGCGGCGAGGCGCGCGAGCGCCACACCGTCATCACCCGCGGCTGAGCGGCGTGGAGTCGACCCTCGAGGCCGAGCCCTCAGCCGCTGCGGCGATCGCCGGCGACCGCCTGCCCCTTCTGCGGCGCTTCACGGAGGCTCTCGCCGACCAGGGCGAGGAGCGCGGCCTGATCGGGCCGCTGGAGCTCCCCCGGCTCTGGACGCGGCACGTGCTCAACAGCGCCCTGGTGGCGCCTCTCCTGCGTCCGGGACTGGTCGGTGATGTCGGCAGTGGCGCGGGCCTTCCCGGGCTCGTCCTGGCCATCGTGCGGCCGGATGTCCGCTTCGTGCTCATCGAGCCGATGGAGCGTCGCGTCGTCTGGCTTCAGGAGCAGGTGGACGGACTCGGACTCGAGAATGTCTCAGTTCTTCGAGCGCGTGCTGAAGAGGCGGAGCTCGCGGAGCCTCTCGACCAGGTGACCGCTCGGGCGGTCAGCGCCCTCTCGAAGCTGATCCCGCTGACCGCGCCGCTGCTGCGGCCCGGAGGCGAGCTGGTCCTGCTGAAGGGCATCAACGCCGAGAAGGAGATCGAGGCGGCGGCCAAGCAGATCCGTCGTTTCCGGCTCTCCCCGCCCGAGGTCGTCGTGCTCGGCGACGGCGTGCTCTCCGAGGTGACGAGGGTCGTCCGGGCTACAGTGGGTTGATCGCCACGACGCCGCAGTGAGCCCCCGACTCCTCGTCCGTCGACTCCTCGGTGCTGCTGTCCGTCCCACTCGCTGAGCGAAGGTTTCACGTGAAACAAACCGATTCCGCCGGTCTGACCGGAGGCTTCGACTCCTCGACTCCCCTGGCCCGGGAGATCGCGGACATGACCCGTCGGCGCGCACTGCTGAACGCCCAGCCGCTGCCCAAGCCCGAGTCGACGCGCGTCATCACGATCTCGAACCAGAAGGGCGGCGTCGGCAAGACGACGACGACCGTCAACCTCGCCGCCGGGCTCGCCCGCGGTGAGGCGAAGGTGCTCGTCATCGACCTCGATCCGCAGGGTAACGCGTCGACGGCCCTGGGCATCGAGCACCGCGCCGAGACGGCCAGCGTGTACGACGTGATCGTCAACGACACTCCCCTCGCGGACGTCGTGCAGAAGAGCCCGGAGTTCGCCTCGCTCTACGGTGTGCCGGCGACCATCCACCTGGCCGGCGCCGAGATCGAGCTGGTCTCGCTCGTCGCACGCGAGCAGCGTCTTCGGCGTGCGCTCGACCGCATGCTCGACACCATGGACGAGCCGTTCGACTACGTCTTCATCGACTGCCCGCCGTCGCTCGGTCTGCTGACCATCAACGCGTTCGTCGCCGCTCGCGAGGTGCTCATCCCGATCCAGTGCGAGTACTACGCGCTCGAAGGGCTCAGCCAGCTGCTCAAGAACATCGACTTGATCGAGCGGCACCTCAATCCGAACCTCGGTGTCTCGACGATCCTCCTGACGATGTACGACGGCCGCACGAACCTCTCCCAGCAGGTGGCAGCGGATGTCCGAGAGCACTTCCCGAAGGAGGTGCTGCGCGCGGTGATCCCGCGCAACGTGAGGATCTCGGAGGCGCCGAGCTACGGACAGAGCGTGATCAGCTACGACCCGCAGTCGTCCGGTTCGCTGGCGTATCTGGAGGCGGCCGCGGAGATCGCACGACGCGGAGCCCGGAAGACACCCGAGACGGCACACGAAGGAGAGGCACGCTGATGGCGACCAAGCGCACGGGACTCGGCCGGGGGATCGGCTCGCTCATCCCGACCAGCGACGAGTCGCGCTCCCGGCCCGTCGACGTCTTCTTCCCTGATCAGGTCGGCGATTCGGCCCGTGCCGAGGAGCTCCTCGAGGTCCCCGGAGCGCGCTTGGCGCGACTCCCCCTCGCCGACATCACCCCCAACACGGCGCAGCCGCGGTCGGTGTTCGACGAGGACGACCTCGCGGAGCTCGTCCACAGCATCCGCGAGTTCGGGGTGCTGCAGCCGATCGTCGTCCGGCCCGTGACGGCTCGCGGCGGAGCGAAGTACGAGCTCGTCATGGGTGAGCGCCGGTTCCGCGCCTCGAAGGCAGCGGGACTGACCACCATCCCCGCGGTCGTCAAGGACACGGCCGATGAGAACATGCTCCGCGACGCGCTGCTGGAGAACCTGCACCGCGCCGACCTCAACCCTCTCGAGGAGGCGTCCGCGTACCAGCAGCTCCTCAGCGACTTCGGGATCACCCAGGAGGCCCTGGCGACGCGGCTCGGACGTTCGCGGCCGCAGATCTCGAACACACTCCGTCTTCTGCGCCTCCCGGCTGACGTGCAGGCCCGTGTCGCTGCCGGCGTCCTGACCGCGGGACACGCGCGTGCGGTTCTGTCGCTCGACGACGTCGGGATGATGCGCCGCCTGGCCGACAAGATCGTCAACGAGGACCTGTCCGTCCGTGCCGCCGAGTCTGCCGCCGCGCTGATGAAGGCGCCGCGGACGACCGTGCGTCCCGTGGTGGAGGAGCAGGGCGGGCACTCCGGACACCTCTCGTCGATCGCGGATCACCTCGGCGACCGGTTGAACACGCGCGTCAAGGTCACCCTGGGCGCTCGTAAGGGTCAGATGGTCATCGACTTCGCGACCATCCAGGACTTGAACCGCATCCTCGCCGAGATCGGGGAGCCGACCGAGGTGTCGCTCGCTCCGTAGAGGGCCGGCCTAGCGGCCGCCACTGATTCGCCGTGCGGCTGGCGTGCGCGTGCTCGCGCTGTGTTCTTGGCCGCAATCGCCGATGTGGCGGTATCCGCTCCCCTCGTCGGCACCGCGATCGCAGATCAGCACGCTTGGGGCGATCTTCGAGATGCCTTGTGAGCTGAGGATTCTCGGTTGTCGTCCTCTCTCTGATTGATAGGCCCTTCTGACCGGTACCGTCCGATGAAGTGGTTCCGGGTTCTGCGGGGCGCTGCTTACTCCGGTCCTGGTCGAGAATACGGCTGGTATTGCCGATCGGTGACGATCGCCGGGTATCTGGGGCATTGATCTCTGGATAGAGCAGCTCACGATGCGCCTATATGGCGGTTGAGTAGGCGTGGAGCGCCGGATCTAGGGTTAGCTGAGTTCAGACCTCGTTGACCTCCGGAGTTCATGTCGCTTTCGGTGACTCGCTGGCGGGCGCAGGACGGGTGCCTGGGCGGGTCGTACTCGGTGGCGCTCTCCGCTGCCCAGGGCGACGTCATGGTCGCCGATATTCGCGTGCGCAATGTTTCACGTGAAACATTCCTACGTTGGCCGCCGAGATGAGGATCACCTCGGCTGTCCGTGCATCGCAAGTAGCCGGTGAGGAGTGCTTCCTGAGCCTCCAGAAATTGGCCGGCCGGGGGGCACATTTAGACGAAATGCAGTATCGCTTCGTCCTCGCGGATCGATGCAGATGTGATGAGTGGGTTCGCCGAGATTTGAAGGAGGACCCCGTCGGCGGTCGCCCCCAGAGAGCACTGAAAGAGATGATGGAAGGGCCGTTTCACGTGAGACGGTCCGCTCTAGGGCGGCCTAGCCATTGAAGAGCTACGAATTTGTCATGTAGGAGAGGAGGCCCTCATTGGCTCGACTCGCTCCACCGGGCGCAACATTTCGGATCGAAGTTGCTCAACGGCTGCGGAAGCGTTTCACGTGAAACGCCCCTGCCGAGAACATTGGACGCCCATGCGGATCATCGTGGGACCGACTCGACCGCAATGCTCGAAAGAGATTTCTCGCCTGACCAGCGGAATAGAGACACCACCCCCCCGAGGCGAAGTTGAGGTCGGAGAACCAAGCTAAAGGGGTCCCTTCGGGCCGTGGGTCTCGGTACGTCGCGTAGTGGCTACTCGACCAGCATGGCGACGGGTGCCTGGTGTCGATCAGCGTCGATCGACCATGTTGTGTCTCCCCAGAGATGGCGCGGGTGGCAATCGTGGTGAGCCTCGATTCGACGCACTACTGCTCTTCACCGGTATGTCTGCGGATATGGCCAGACAGTGGGCGTGGATACATCGCTCCAGGCAACGCCCGCCAGGGACCCACTGGGGGTGGCCGGTTCTCGATACGCGGCAATGCGTCTACTCGACCAGCATGATGACGAGGACCAGGTGGCGATGGATACCCGCGAGCCTGGTGAAAAGGTGGCGGCGGGGGCGGGATGTAGCACGCTGATCTGCGGATAATCGACCGGCGCGGCGACAGATGTCTAACGTTGGTGGGAGTCGATGCGCGGCCTCGGGTTCTTCCCCGAGTTGGCACTACTGGTCTGCAGATGAAGACGTGGAACCGTTATTGAGTGGCTACTCGACCCGCATTGTAGGGAGAAGGCGGCGATAGAGGGTCCTGATCGGCCGCGACGCAATTACTCGTCTGGCATTGATTCGAGCAGTGTTCAGAACTCAGCAGCCACGTGATCAGGAGCGTACGCGTAGCGGACCGTTTCACGTGAAACGGTGGAGGTCAGGAGGCGGCGAGCTTCGCGAGGGTGGAGTAGACGTCGCCGAGGTAGCGGCCGGATGCCTCAATGGCCTGGGGAACGAGTGAGGTCTCGGTCATTCCGGGAAGGACGTTCGCGTCGAAGAACCAGGGGAGTCCGGCGTCGTCGATGATGAAGTCGAGCCGCGACAGGTGGCGGAGTCCCAGCAGTTCGTGGATCGCGACGGCCACGCGGGACACCTCCTCCGTGATCTCCGGCGAGATCCGTGCCGGCGTGTAGAAGTGCGTCTCCCCCGCGTTGTAGCGCGCCTCGAATGTGTACTGGCCCGCGACGGGTGCGATCTCGACAGGCGGCAGGGCGAAAGGACCGTCACCGAGGTCGAGAACACCGACGGAGACCTCGGTCCCCTGGATCTGCTGTTCGATGAGCACGACGTCGCCATAGGTGTACGCCTCGACCATCGCTCGCGGGAGCTGCGACGACTCCGTCACGATGCTGACGCCCTGGGCCGAACCGCCCTGAGCGGGCTTCACCACGAGGGAGCCCGGCAGGTGCGCCTCGACCTGCTCCAGAATCCCGGCGGCTCCGAGCTCGCGGAAGGTCTCGCGGGGGAGGGTGACGGAGCTCGGGGTCGAGAAGCCCGCGCGAGCGACGAGCGTCTTCGCGGTCGGCTTGAACCAGGCCAGGCGCGCCGCGTCCGTCTGCGAGCCGACGTAGGCGAAGCCAGCCGCCTCGAGGAGCCCGAGGAGCGCACCGTCCTCACCGCTCGCCCCGTGCACCGCGGGCCAGACGACGTCCGGACGCTTCTGCAGGAGCGTCGAGAGGAGGCCGGCGTCCGGTTCGTGCAGGGAGACGCGGTGGCCCATCGCGGAGAGACGATCCGCCACGCGACGGCCCGACCGCAAGGAGACGTCGCGCTCGTGGCTGATGCCACCGCTGATGACGACGATGTCGAGTGTACGGTCGAGCACAGAGAAATCGGTCATGACCAGGGCTTTCTTATCGAAGGAGCGGTGTCAGGAGACGTTCGGCGGCAGGACGGCGTCACGCTTGCTCGCGTCGGCGCTGCTCAGCCGGCCCGTGCCCGCGAAGGTCGACAGCAGATCGAGCTCCCCGTTGATGACCGTGGCGAGGCGGCGGATGCCGTCACCGATGCGCTCCGGCGTCGGGTAGCAGAACGAGAGGCGGATGTTCTGACGTCCGTCTCCGTTACCGTAGAACGCAGTGCCCGGCGTGTACGCGACGAGCTCCTTCACTGCGCGCGGCAGCATCGCCTTGGAGTCGAGCTCCTCGGGCAGCGTGACCCAGACGTAGAAGCCGCCGTTCGGGTTCGTCCAGCTGAGGCCGGGCAGATGGGTCTGCAGGCCCTTCAGCATCGCTTCCTTCCGCTCGCGGTAGACGCCGCGGAAGGTGTCGATCTGTCCGCGCCAGTCGGCCGTCTCGAGGTACTTCGAGATGACCAGCTGGCTGAAGGACGACGGACTGAGGACGGCCGCCTCGTTGGCGAGGATCAGCCGCTCGCGGATCGCGTGCGGAGCGAGAGCCCAGCCCACCCGGAAGCCGGGAGCGAGCGTCTTCGAGAACGTCCCGAGGTAGATCACCCCGTCCTCCTCCAGCGAGCGCATCGCCTTCGGCGGGACATCCTCGAAGTAGAGGAGGCCGTAGGGGTTGTCCTCGAGCACGAGGATTCCCTCGGACTTGCAGATCTCGAGGATCTCGACGCGGCGCTCCCAGCTGAGGGTCACGCCTGCGGGGTTGTGGAAGGTGGGGATCGTGTACAGGAACTTGATCGTCTTCCCGGCGGCGCGCACGCGGGCGATGTGCTCGCGGAGGGCCGCGGGGATGAGCCCGTGCTCGTCCATGGGGACGTGCTCGACTTCGGCCTGGTACGACCGGAAGATGACCATCGCCGTGACGTAGCTGGGGCCCTCGGAGAGGACGACATCCCCCGGGTCCAGGAACAGCTTCGAGACGAGCTCCAGGGCGTGCTGAGAGCCCGTGGTGACCACGATGTCGTCCGCGCTGGCGGAGATGCCCTCAAGAGCCATGACGTCGAGGATCTGCTCGCGCAGGACGGGGACGCCCTGCCCCGACCCGTACTGCAGCGCGACGGGTCCCTGCTCCCGCATCACGGTGTCGATGGCGCCGGTGACCAGGTCCTGGGGGAGCGCGGACACGAACGGCATGCCGCCGGCGAGCGAGACCACTTCGGGGCGTGACGCGACGGCGAACAGGGCTCGGACCTCGCTGGCGGCCAGACCGGCCGTGCGCTCCGCGTAGGAGTTGTACCAGGGGTCGAGGTTGGTGCCGCGGTTGGTCACGATGGTTCCGCTTCGCTCGGTGGACAGGGTCTCTCCGGCCGGAGCCGGGTGGATCCACAGTACCGGCCGGTCCTGTGCTGCGGCGGGGCGGTCGGGCGCCACTGCAGGGATCGTGGCCTGCGCCAAAGCAGGGCTGTTTCACGTGAAACAGCCCTGCACGAGGAGAGCACCCGTCACGACGTGACAGGGGCTCTCGGAGACCGCAGGGCGGTCAGGAGTGCGAACTCAGAGGAACGCGGCCAGGTCGGCCTCGAGGGCCGGCTTCGGCTTGGCGCCGATGACGGTCTTCACGACCTCACCCTTCTGGTACACCTTCATCGCCGGGATCGACGTGATCTGGTACTTCGCGGCGGTCTGCGGGTTCTCGTCGACGTTCAGCTTGACGATCTCGATCTTGTCGCCGTGCTCGGCCGAGATCTGGTCGAGGATCGGCGCGACCATGCGGCAGGGGCCGCACCACTCGGCCCAGAAGTCGACCAGGACGGTCTTCTCGGAGTCGAGGACGTCGGACTGGAACGATGCGTCGGTGACGCTCTTCGCGGTGGACATGGTGTTCTCTCCTTTACGAGTCGGCGGGCTGCCGGCTCCGATGTGCGATGACCGGACGGTCAGCGGGTGATGAGCTCGGCCCGGGGTGAGCCTTCGGTGTGGGCGGTGCCATCGGCGAGCGAAGCGAGGTAGTGCTCCGCGTCGAGGGCGGCGACCGTTCCGGATGCCGCGGCGGTGACGGCCTGACGGTAGGTCGGGTCGATCACGTCGCCGGCGGCGAAGACGCCGGGAACGGAGGTCTGGGAGGAGCGGCCGACCACCGAGATGGTGCCCTCGGTGGTGAGGTCGAGCTTGCCGTGCACGACGTGCGTGCGCGGGTCGTTGCCGATCGCGATGAACAGGCCGTCGAGGTCGAGGTGGGACTCGGTGCCGTCGACCGTGTCGCGCAGCTTCACGCCGTCGACGTGGTTCTCGCCGGTGATGCCGGTGACCTCGGCGTTCCAGATGAACTCGATCCTGTCGTTGTCGAAGGCGCGCTTCTGCATGACCTTCGAGGCGCGGAGCGAGTCCTTGCGGTGGATCACATAGACCTTCGCGGCGTGCTTCGTGAGGAAGGTCGCCTCCTCCATGGCGGAGTCGCCCCCGCCGACGACGGCGATGGTCTTGCCCTTGAAGAAGAAGCCGTCGCAGGTGGCGCACCACGAGACACCATGTCCCGACAGGCGGTCCTCATCGTGGAGGCCCAGCTTGCGGTAAGCGGATCCGGTCGCGACGATGACGGTCTTCGCCTCGATGCTCTCGCCGGAGCCGAGGTGGACGGTCTTGACCTCGCCCTCGAGATCGAGGGAGGTGACGTCGTCGTAGAAGGTCTCGGCGCCGAACTTCTCGGCCTGCGCCTGCATCGAGGTCATCAGCTCGGGGCCGAGGACGCCGTCGGGGAAGCCGGGGAAGTTCTCGACGTCCGTCGTGTTCATCAGGTCGCCGCCGATCTCGACCGACGAGGCCACGACCACCGGGTGCAGTTCGGCGCGCGCCGCGTAGATGGCGGCGGTCCAGCCGGCGGGGCCGGATCCGATGATGACGATGTCGCGCACGGCAACTCCTCGGGGTCTGTACGAGCGGTGACGGGTGGGGCGGGAGCCGAGCACCCGGAGCCGGTCGCTCGAATCGTTCCGCGGCTCCGTGGGCTACAACACATCCTAGGCGGGCACTATTCCGCGGGCCCGGGAGCGTGGGCAGCGCTACGGTCCGGTCGACTCAGCAGAACCAGAAAAAGCCTCTGACCGGGCTTTTACCGGAGCAGCATCAGCGGCCCAGTCGGCGGAGCACCGGAGCGAGGACGGCGCGCAGCTCCGGTACCCGGAGGAACCAGAGGACCGCGAAGTAGACGAGCGCCATCACGGTGCCGATCGCGGCCATCGAGAGCAGCGGCTCCACGTAGTTCGAGACGGCGAAACCGCCCGCGCGCGTGCCGCCGAGGGCGACCAGGACGCCGTAGCCGGCGGCGGCGGAGGGCACCGCGGCGAGGACGAACTGCGCGAGCCTGACGAGGATCCGCCTGCCTCCGCGGCCGCCGAGCCGGCGGCGCAGGAGGAGGGCCGCCACGAGGGCCTGCACGCAGATGCCGAGCGAGGTCGCAGCGGCGATGCCGACAGCGGTGCGGTCAGCGGGGAGCCGGAGCACGATCAGGTACCCGGCGACCGCCACGACGACCTGCACCAGGGTGAACAGGAACGGCCGCGCTCCGTCGCTCAGGGCGTAGAACGCGCGCTGCATGATGGCGATCGAGGAGAACAGCGGCAGGGCGATCACGTACGCCACGGCGATCGCTCCGATGGCCTGCGCGTCCGCGAACGAGTCGGTGAAGACGGAGCCGAACGGCACTGCGACCACGACGATCGCGGCGGCGGCGAAGACGAGCATCATCAGCACCAGGCGGAGCGAGGTGGAGACGTCCGAGCGGAACTCCTTCATCTCCCCCCGTGCGGTGTGGCCGCTCATCTTGGTGAAGTACGCCATGGCGATCGAGATCGCGATGACCGAGTGGGGCAGCATGAAGATCAGCCACGCCTTCTGCAGCGCCGCGGCCGAGGGCCCCTCGCCGGACGCGGTGGAGGAGACCTGGCTCTCGACGATGCCGGCGACGATGGTCAGCAGCACCGTGGCGAACGACCACAGCGACATCCGCCCGGCCGTGCCGAGGCCGACGCCCCGGAAGCGGAAGTCGGGGCGGTAGCTGAGGCCGACCCTCCGCCAGAAGAGCATCAGGAACAGCGACTGGACGACGATGCCCAGCGTCGCGCTCCCGCCGAGGAGGGTGACCATCGCCGGGGACCACGAGTCGACCGGCCGGTTCCCCTCCGGATCGGCGCCGAACAGCACCATGAAGGCGACGAGCCCGGCGATCACCACGACGTTGTTCAGCACGGGCGCCCAGGTGAAGGGGCCGAACGAGCCGCGGGCGTTGAGCACCTCGCCGAAGATCGTGAACAGGCCGTAGAAGAAGACCTGCGGCAGGCACCAGAACGCGAAGGCGACGGCCAGCTGGTACTGCTCCGGTCCGTAGCCGGGCGCGTAGAGGCGCACGAGCAGGGGAGCGAGGACCGTGGCGGCGATCGTGGTCACGAGGAGCAGGCCGAGCGCCAGGGTCAGCAGGCGGTTGATGTAGCCGCGGCCGCCGTCGGCGTCGAGGCCCGCCCGCACGATCTGCGGGACGAGGACGGCGTTCAGAGCGCCGCCCGCGATGATCGAGTAGATCGTGTTGGGGAGCAGGTTCGCCGTCGTGAAGGCGTCCGCGCCCGGCGCGACCGCGGCTCCGATCGTGTTCGCCATGACGATCGACATGATGAAGCCGAGGATCCGCGAGACCATCGTGCCGGAGGCGAGGACGGCGCTCGCGCGTCCGAGGGAGAAGCTAGCCACGCGGGTCCGATCGCTGGTCGTCGAGATCGGGCTGGACCTCGAGCACGGCGTTCGGGTCCTCCTCGTCCTCAGGGGTGTCGCCTCGACGGCGACGGCGGATGTTGCGGAGGATGCCGGCTCCGAAGACGACGACGAGCGCGATCCCGATGACCAGGGTGCCGACGGTCTCCCAGTCGGCGCGGACGCTGGTCGTCATGCCCGTGGGGGTGCCGATGGGGACGCCCTGCGCCGAGGTCAGCTGCAGGCCGAGGCTCGTCTCGCCGTTGCCGACCCGGGCCTTCACGGGGATGAGGACGCGGCCCTGCGAGCGGGCGTCGATCTCGGTGGTCTCGATCGCCTCCTCGTCGATGTCGAGGACGGCGTTCGAGGTCGAGGCCTGGATGCGGACGGCGATCGGCCAGGGGAGCTCGTTGCGGACGTACACGGGGATGCTCGAGTCGCGGGAGACCTGCAGGATGCTGCCGGTCGCGTCGATCGACACCAGCGAGAGCGTCCGGTCGGCCTCGGTCATGGCCGCGCCGACGGCGTCGCCCCAGCCGCTGCCGTCTCCGCGCCAGGTCACCGAGAGCAGCGCCAGCACGTCGTTGCGGCTCTTGCCCGAGAGCAGCTCCGGCTCCTGCAGCACGGAGGAGAACGCCTCGACCTCGGAGCCGGCGTCGAGCAGGTCGCGCACCCGGTCGAGCCGCGACTCCGACTCCGGCGAGTCGACGACGCTCGCGCCCTCGGTCGCGGGGACGGCGAGGGCGGTGGAGAGGGCGACTCCGCGGGCCCAGGGCAGCGACTCGATCGCGTCGAGGGTCTCGGAGAGGCGCGCGGCGCCGATCGCCGAGCCGCGGCCGAGGGTGAGCACGACGTCCGGCGCGGTCCCCTCCTCCTGCACCTCGGCGAGATCGGTGGCGATCTCGGACATGCGGGCGCGCCACTCGGTGTCGTCGGTGGCGGTGGCGGCCGCGTCGAACGCCTCGGTGAGGCGCGAGTCGGCCACGACCAGGTCCGAGTCGCCGACGGTGGCGCGCGAGGTCGTGGTCACCTCCTCAGGCAGCAGGAGACCGGAGGAGGGGACGACCGTGCGGTTCATGCCGCTGGCCGCGTAGACGTCGAGGTCCGACCCGCGGAGGGTGCCCTCGTCGGGCCAGGCGACGCTGCCGAGGGAGGTGCTCCAGTCGGAGGCGAGCAGCGACTCGGTGCTCGGACGCGCCGGCAGGTCCTCGGCCGGCTGGTCGGAGTCGACGGCGACCGTGGGCGCCGGGCTGGCGGTGCCGGGGACCGCGGCGAAGCGGGTGTCGTCGATCGCGTACTCGAAGGAGGTGGGAGAGAGGAGCGCGGAGAGCCCGGCCTGCGCCTGGGCCGAGACATCGGCGTCGGCGTACGGCAGGGCGAAGCGCTCGTTCGGCACGGACTGCAGCCGGTCGAGCCAGTCGAGGGCGGACTCCGGAGCGGCGCTGCCGAGAATGCGGATCGAGGCGAGGATGCGCGGGTCGACCCCGATCGTGACGCCCTTCCCCGCGACCGCGTCGAGCTGTTGGGTGAGGGTCCCCGTGCCGTCGGTGTAGTCGGCGAGGGCCTCGGCCGAGAGCAGGCCGTCGGCCGTGTCCGGGACGGTGAGCGGGACGAGGACGCTGACCCCGGTCTCTCTCTCCGGGACCGCCGCGTCGTCGGTCAGCTCGACGGCCGTGCGGGCGGTCGAGACGACACCACCCGGACCGGTGACCGTGACGAGGACGGCGTGGGTGCCGAGTGCGGTCCGGTCGTTGGAGAAGGGGATCTGGTCGACCGGCACGGTGAGGCCGGCCTCGGCGGTGCTGGAGGGCAGCAGGCGCAGCTGGGCGGTCGCACGGACCGGGTCGGTGTCGTTGTCGGCCTCGGCGTCGAGCCAGTCGTGCAGCTCCGCGCGGGTGTCGAGGGTGGCGTAGGAGAGGGCGACCGTCACGTCGGCGCTGTCGATCGCCTCGGTGGTGCCGTTGCGCACGGCGATCGAGAGCTCGAGGTCCTGGCCGGGCCGCAGGACGCCGTCACTGCCGGCCCCGGCGGTCGTGGTGACGGTGCCGGGAGCGGGCGTCGAGGTCGCCGTCGCGGCGGTGACCGGGGCCGCGAGGGCGGGGGAGGCCACGCCGGTCAGGCCGAGCGCGAGGGCGGCAGCACCTGCCGAGCGGAGCAGGAGGAGGGCCGCCCGCGAGCGGCGGGAGCGGAGGGAGGGGTCGCGCCGATGCATCGGACTCACTCGGCCTCCATGCGGGTGATTCTACGGGCAGCCCTCCTCGGGGCAGGCGGTGCGTCCGCTGTGCAGGCGGTTCCCCCGCGTAACCCCCTGGCACGGTCACCCGCTGCCGGGACACCCCCCGCCACTAGGATCGTGCGAATGCACAGCGTCCAGACCGCTCTCGAGACCCTCCGCGCGCTCGCGGGGACGCCCACGGTGGCGCGGCTGGCGGAGGCGTTCGCAGCCCAGGGCCACGAGCTCGCGCTGGTCGGCGGCCCGGTCCGCGACGCCTTCCTCGGCCACGGCGTGCACGACCTCGACTTCACCACCTCCGCACGCCCCGACGACATCGTGCGGATCGTCGCTCCGATCGCCGAGGCGCACTGGGACATCGGCCGGGCCTTCGGCACGATCGGCGCTCGCGTGGCCGGCGAGACGGTCGAGATCACGACCTACCGCAGCGACAGCTACGACGGGGTGAGCCGCAAGCCCGAGGTCGAGTTCGGCGACTCGCTCGAGGGCGACCTGGTGCGGCGCGACTTCACGGTCAACGCGATGGCGCTGCGGCTCCCGGAGGTCGTCCTCGTCGATCCCTCGGGAGGAGTGGAGGACCTGCTCGCCGGCCGGCTGCGCACCCCCTCCCCCGCCGACCTCTCCTTCGGCGACGATCCGCTCCGGATGCTCCGCGGCGCGCGCTTCACCTCGCAGCTCGGCTTCCGCACCACCGACGAGGTCGAGTGGGCGATGGCCGAGCTCGCCGGCCGGATCGACGACGTCTCGGCGGAGCGCGTGCAGGAGGAGCTGCGGAAGCTCCTCGCGACCGCCTCGCCCCGAGCCGGCCTGGAGCTGCTCGTCGACACCGGTCTGGCCGGTCGCTTCCTCCCGGAGCTGCCCGCGCTGCGCCTGGAGCAGGACGAGCACCACCACCACAAGGACGTCTACACCCACAGCCTCACCGTGCTGGAGCAGGCGATCGCGCTGGAGGAGTCGCGGCACCCCGGAGCCGCGCCCGACGTCGTGCTGCGGCTCGCCGCCCTCCTGCACGACATCGGCAAGCCGGCCACGCGGCGGCTCGAGCCGGCCGGAGCGGTGAGCTTCCACCACCACGACCTGGTCGGCTCCAAGCTCGCGATCAAGCGGATGCGCGCCCTGAAGTTCGACAACCAGACGACGAAGGACGTGGCCCGCCTCATCGAGCTGCACCTGCGCTTCTTCGGGTACACGGACGGCGCGTGGACCGACTCCGCGGTGCGCCGCTACGTGACCGACGCCGGGCCCCTGCTCGAGCGGCTGCACATCCTCACCCGGGCCGACGTGACCACGCGCAACCGTCGCAAAGCCGACCGGCTCGCGCACGCCTACGACGACCTCGAGGCGCGCATCGCGGAGCTCGCCGAGAAGGAGGAGCTCGCCTCCAAGCGCCCCGACCTCGACGGCACGCGGATCATGGAGATCCTCGGCCTCGCCCCGGGCCCCGAGGTCGGGCAGGCGTACCGGTTCCTGCTGGAGCTGCGGCTCGAGGAGGGTCCGCTCGGCGAGGAGGTCGCGACGCAGCGGCTCCGCGAATGGTGGGCGTCGCGCTGAGGCGCTGAGCCGGGCCGCGTGCCCGCCCCGCCCTGCACCCGGGGTGGTGCGCCTCGAACGGATCCGTCCGGCGCGTCGCGGCGGTCCTGTTGTAGTCTGTACAGGTTGTCCACGACCAGACGCACTCGCGTCCGCGGGAGTGGGCAGATGCTACATACCCTCCTGTCACGGAAATACCGTGGCCGTTCAGTCCGAAGGAGGTGGGTTAGTGACGCATCAGTACGAGATCATGGTCATCCTGGACCCCGAGATCGATGAGCGCACCGTCGCTCCGAGTCTCGACAAGTTCCTCAACGTCATCCGCACCGATGGTGGATCCATCGACAAGGTCGACGTCTGGGGCCGCCGTCGTCTGGCGTACGAGATCAACAAGAAGTCCGAGGGCATCTACGCCGTCGTCGACTTCACGTCGACCTCCGCCGCAGCGAACGAGCTCGACCGTCAGCTGAAGCTGTCCGAGGCCGTCATGCGCACCAAGGTGCTGCGGGCCGAAGAGGGCATCGCCCAGGTCGCGGCCGCCGCGAAGCTCGCCGACGAGAAGGCCGCCCGCAAGGCTGCCAAGGCCTCGGCCGCTCCCAAGGCGTAGCGCTCATGGCCGGCGAGACGATCATCACCGTGGTGGGGAACCTCACCGCCGACCCCGAGCTGCGCTACACGCAGGGCGGGCTCGCGGTCGCGAACTTCACCATCGCCTCCACGCCGCGCACCTTCGACCGTCAGGCGAACGACTGGAAGGACGGCGAAGCGCTGTTCCTCCGCGCCTCCGTCTGGCGCGAGTTCGCCGAGAACGTCGCAGGAACGCTGACCAAGGGCAGCCGCGTCATCGCGACCGGCCGCCTGAAGCAGCGCTCCTACGAGACGAAGGAAGGCGAGAAGCGCACCAGCATCGAGCTCGAGATCGACGAGATCGGGCCCTCGCTGCGCTACGCGACCGCGCAGGTCACGCGCGCCTCCGGCGGAGGCGGACGCGGCCAGGCCGGTGGCGGCCAGGGCAACGGCGGTCAGATCGGCGGCGGCCAGGGCGGCTTCGGCGGCGGCGGTCAGGGGGGCTCCGGCAACGTCGGCGGCAACCGTGGCGGTCAGGCCGAGGAGCCGTGGGCGCCGAGCGCTCCCGCCGGTGGCGACGTGTGGAGCACGCCGGGCAGCTACAACGACGAGACGCCGTTCTGAGCCTCGGCTCGGACGCTCTCCTCACCTGAATCACGCCTCCCCCGCACCGCGATCGCTCGCGGCGGGGCAGGGGCGAACCAGAATCTAAGGAAACCACTATGGCTGGAAAGAGCAGCGGCGACCGCCGCAAGCCGATCCGCGGCAAGGGCGCGAAGAACGCGGCCCCCGCGAAGTCGGTCCGCGTGGGTGTCATCGACTACAAGGACGTCGCGACCCTCCGCAAGTTCATCTCGGAGCGCGGGAAGATCCGCGCCCGTCGTATCACCGGCGTCTCCGTTCAGGAGCAGCGCCTCATCGCCCGTGCCGTCAAGAACGCCCGCGAGATGGCGCTCCTGCCCTACGCCGGCAGCGGAAGGTAGGTAACGGTATGTCCAAGGTCATCCTGACCCACGAGGTCGACGGACTCGGCTCGGCCGGCGACGTCGTCGACGTGAAGAACGGGTTCGCCCGCAACTACCTCATCCCGCAGGGCTTCGGCGTCGCGTGGACCCGCGGTGGCGAGAAGCAGGTCGAGCAGATCAAGTCGGCGCGAGCCGCTCGTGAGCACAAGACCATCGAAGAGGCCCAGCACACCAAGCAGGTCCTCGAGGCCAACCGCGTGAAGCTGACGGTCAAGGCCGGCAAGGACGGCCGCCTGTTCGGCTCGGTGAAGACCTCCGATATCGCGAACGCGGTGGCGGCGGCCGGATTCGGCGAGCTCGACAAGCGCAAGATCGTCATCTCGAACGCGATCAAGCACGTCGGCGAGCACGAGGCCGTGGTGCGTCTGCGCGACGACATCCAGGCCACTGTGAAGCTGCAGGTGGTCGCGGCCAAGTAAGGCCGCTAGAACGCCGCGGAGGGCGGTGCGACGGGACTTCCGAGTCCCCTCGCACCGCCCTTCGTCGTTCCCGTTCTCCACAGCTCCATCCACATACACCCTCCGGCGGGACCAACCTTCACTGTGGTCTTGAGACTCTTTTCCCCACACACCTGTGGAAAGCAGGAAATGCCTGGTCAAGAGCAGGAAAAAACTTGCTGAGGGCCGCTGATCCCACAGGGTTGTCCACACGTTGCCCACAGTGGGCCCGGCGTTTCCCCTCGGTTCTGCACAGCTCTCTCCACAGGGCGGTTTGCGTGCCGCGGGCGGCGGTCCGTAGGGTGGCGCAGCGCCCCGCGAGGGGTGCGGGCAGGCGCCCGTGCGCCGCTGTCGGAGGTCGCTGGTAGACCGGATCCCGGCACCGGCTCGACCGGACGCGCAGCACCCGACAGGAGGAGGCGAAGGCATGACGATCGCGCACCTGGCGGTACCCGGCTCGGACGGACGGGACGGTCGCGGAGACCGCGGCGAGTCGCGCGGGAACGAGCGGACCCCTCCGCACGACCTCCTCGCCGAGCAGTCGGCGCTGGGCGGCATGCTGCTCTCGAAGGACGCGGTCGCCGACGTCGTCGAGAGCGTTAAGGGCACCGACTTCTACATCCCCAAGCACGAGATCGTCTTCGACGCGATCCTCGCCCTCTACTCGCACGGCGAGCCGACCGACGTCATCGCGGTCACCGACGAGCTCACGAAGCAGGGCGAGCTGCAGCGGGCCGGCGGCGCCGACTACCTGCACACGCTCACCTCGATGGTCCCCACCGCGGCCAACGCTGGCTACTACGCCTCCATCGTCGCCGAGCGCGCTCTGCTGCGCCGCCTCGTCGAGGCGGGCACCCGCATCGCGCAGATGGGCTACCAGGGCGAGGGCGAGGTGCTCGACCTGGTCAACACGGCGCAGGCCGAGATCTACAACGTCACCGGCTCCGAGACGGCGGAGGACTACGTCCCGCTGACCGACGCGGTGACCGTCGCGATCGACGAGATCGAGGCGGCCGCTCACAAGGACGGCAGCTTCACCGGCGTCCCCACCGGCTTCGCCGACCTCGACGACCTGACCAACGGCTTCCACGCCGGGCAGATGATCATCGTCGCCGCGCGCCCCGCGCTCGGAAAGTCGACGCTGGCGCTCGACTTCGCCCGCGCCGCCGCGATCAAGCACAACATGGCCACGATCTTCTTCTCCCTCGAGATGGGGCGCAGCGAGATCGCGATGCGCCTCCTCTCGGCCGAGGCGTCCGTGCCGCTGCAGCACATGCGCAAGGGCACGGTCGACCAGCGCGACTGGACGACCATCGCCTCGACCCGCGGCCGGATCAACGACGCGCCGCTCTACATCGACGACTCGCCCAACATGACCCTCGTCGAGATCCGGGCGAAGTGCCGCCGGCTCAAGCAGCGGGTCGGGCTCAAGATGGTCGTCATCGACTACCTGCAGCTGATGACCTCCGGCAAGAAGGTCGAGAGCCGCCAGCAGGAGGTCTCGGAGTTCTCGCGTGCCCTCAAGCTCCTCGCGAAGGAGCTGCAGGTGCCGGTCATCGCGCTCTCGCAGCTGAACCGAGGCCCCGAGCAGCGCGCCGACAAGCTCCCCGCGATCTCGGACCTCCGCGAGTCCGGCTCGATCGAGCAGGACGCCGACATGGTGATCCTCCTGCACCGCGAGAGCGCCTACGAGAAGGACAACCCGCGCGCGGGCGAGGCCGACCTCATCGTCGCCAAGCACCGCAACGGCCCGACCCGCACGGTGACCGTGGGCTTCCACGGCCACTTCTCGCGCTTCGCCGACATCCCGGCGGTCTGACGTGACAGGTGCCGCTGCCGTCCCCGAGCCCGTCGACGTCCCGCTGGGCGGCGGGTCGATCCGCCTGGGCCAGTTCCTCAAGTTCGCTGGGATCCTCTCGGGCGGCGAGGCCAAGGAGGCGGTCGCCGAGGGGATGGTGACCGTCAACGGCGAAGTGGATCTGCGCCGCGGGCGCCAGCTCGTCGTCGGCGACGTCGTCGGGTTCGACCGGAACCGCTTCCGCGTCTGCGAGTGAGCGCGGCCGCGCCTCGGCGGGTGCGATCGGCCGAGACGCCGCGGAACGGATGAGACGCCGCTCAGAGGCGGGCGCGTCGGCGTGTTGAGCGGTGGCTCGGCGCACACTGGCTCCTGGACATCCCGGGACGACAGGAGACGCGCGTGCAGCTCGGCATTCACTTCATGGACTTCACCCTTCCGGGCGGAAGCGCGGGGATCGCGCCGATCCTCGGAGCGACCGCGCGGACGGCCGAGGACGTCGGCTGCGCCTGGTTCACGCTGATGGACCACTACTTCCAGATGGAGCACTTCGCGACGAGCGAGGATCCGATGCTCGAGGGCTACACCTCGCTCGGCTTCGTCGCCGGCCGGACGGAGCGGATGCGGCTGGGGCTCCTCGTCACCGGCGTGACGTACCGCCATCCGGGACTGCTCGCGAAGATCGTCACCACCCTCGACGTGCTCTCCGGCGGGCGCGCGATGCTCGGCATCGGCGCCGCCTGGTACGAGCGCGAGCACCTCGGGCTCGGCGTGCCGTACCCGCCGCTGAAGGAGCGGTTCGAGCGGCTGGAGGAGACGCTGCGGATCTGCCGTCAGATGTGGAGCGACGACGACGGGCCGTTCGAGGGGATGCACTACCGGCTCGCCGAGACGCTGAACCACCCGGCGCCGATCCAGCAGCCCGGCCCGCCCATCCTCATCGGCGGCGGCGGCGAGAGGAAGACGCTGCGGCTGGTCGCGCAGTACGGCGACGCCTGCAACCTGTTCGGCACCGGCGCGGACGACGTGGCGCACAAGCTCGACGTGCTGAAGCGGCACTGCGACGACCTCGGGCGCGACTACGCGACGATCACGAAGACCATCACCGGGGGCGGCGATCCGATCGGCGACCCCGACGGCTTCGTCCGCGCGATGGAGGAGTACGCGGCGCTCGGGATCGACCACGTGCAGCTGGCGCCGGCCGGGCCGGATCCGGAGGGGTACGTCGCCCGGCTGGGCGAGGGCGTGATCGAGCGGGTGGCGGCTCTCGGCTGAGGGCTCCGGGACGCACGGCACTCCGACCGGTTCGGGTGCCGCGGGCGTCACCGCTGATCCGCTCCGCCGGCCGGGTCCGCCGTCACCGGCGCGAGGACTCCAGTGGCGGCCATGTCCCGGGTCGGGGGACGCCGTCGGCGGATCCTGCCCCCCGTCAGGGTCGCGGCGTAGACGCGGGCGAGGAGCGCGACCCACGGTTCGAGCCTCCCACCTCGGGTTGTTGAGCTCACGCTGACGTGGGCAGATCGCTGGCCTCATGCCGCACGTGTCCTCTCGTACCTCGCTCCGCCGTCATCGGCAGAACCGCAGAAGAGGGGCGATCGGGACGGGTGTCGTCCTCGCCGTCGTCGGCGCCGCGCTCTTCGCCGGCGTCTCGGCGCAGGCGGCCACTGCTCCCGACCTCGGCACGGCGGAGGACTACTCGGTCCTGGCCGCGTCGACCGTGACGAACACGGGGTCGAGCGTCCTGGACCAGAGCGTCGGGGTCAGCCCGCTGACCGCCGTCACCGGGTTCCCGCCCGGACGGACGGACGGAGTGATCCACCGCGGAGACGCGGAGGCGGCTCAGGCCCAGGCCGACGTGGGCACCGCCTACGGACAGCTCGCCTCGCAGGCGACGACCGCGCAGATCGACGCCGAGATCGGCGGCAGCACGCTGAAGCCCGGGGTCTACACCGCGGCCGGACCGGTCGGAGTGACGGGGACGCTCACGCTCGACGCCGAGGGCGTCAACGAGGCGGTCTTCGTGATCCGCGCCGCGTCGACGCTGACGACGGCGTCGTCGAGCACGGTGGCCCTGATCAACGGAGCGCAGGCCTGCAACGTCTACTGGCAGATCGGCAGCTCCGCGACGCTCGGCACCGACTCGGACTTCGTGGGCTCCGTGCTCGCCTCGGTCTCGATCACGGTGACGACGGGCGTCTCCGTCGAGGGCCGCGCACTGGCCCGCACGGGAGCGGTCACGCTCGATTCCAACGACTTCACCGAGCCGGGCTGCGAGCCCTCCGACGGCGGATCGTCGCCGACGGCGACTCCGACCATCACGCCGACCGTGACGCCGACCGTGACTCCGACGGTCACGCCGACCGTGACGCCGACCGTGACTCCGACGGTCACGCCGACCGTGACCCCGACGGTCACGCCCACCGTGACGCCGACGGTCACTCCGACCGTGACGCCCACGATCACTCCGACGGTGACGCCCACGGTCACTCCGACGGTGACCCCGACCATCACGCCGACCGTGACTCCGACGGTGACCCCCACCGTCACGCCGACCGTGACTCCGACCGTGACGCCGACAGTGACTCCGACGGTCACGCCGACCGTGACGCCGACGGTCACGCCCACTATCACCCCGACCGTCACGCCGACCGTGACTCCCACCGTCACCCCGACGGTGACTCCCACCGTCATGCCGACTGTGACGCCGACGGTGACTCCCACCGTCACTCCGACGGTGACTCCGACTGTCACGCCCACCGTCACTCCGACGGTGACTCCCACGATCGCGCCCACCGTGGCTCCGACGGCGACTCCCACGATCACGCCCACCGTGGCTCCGACGGCGACTCCCACGATCACGCCCACCGTGGCTCCGACGGCGACTCCCACCACCACGCCGACCGCGACGCCCACGGCCTCGCCCACTCCGACCGCGACCACAGTGCCGCGACCGGCGCCCTCCCACGCCGCGGTCGTTCCCGTGTCCGGGTCGAACGGTCCCCGCGGTCCGGCTCTCGCCTCGACCGGAGTGGACGCCGCAGCGACGGCGACCGCCGGAGTGCTGGGCCTGCTCGCCCTGCTCGGCGGCGGTCTGATGCTCCTCACCCTCCGACGCCGCGGTGAACGCACCGGGAGCTGATCCCGGCTGATCACCGGAAGCTGATCACCGTCAGGCCGTGCGCCGGACTCCCGAGGGGTCCGGCGCACGTCTGCGCCCACGATCGCGCTCCGCCCGTCTCTCCGGTGTCCTCGCCGATGCGTGCAGGCCCGCTCGTGGGTCGCCGCTCCGAACGTCGGGGCACCGCTGAGCAGGCGGTGTCCCGGATGCGGGGCGGTGTCGGGGCAGGAGGCGGGTGCGCGTCCGGGTGAGCACGCACTGCTCCTGACACGGGAGTACCCCGGTGCCGTCGGGCCCGCTCGTGCGTCGAGACGCCGCTCCGATCGCCGGGACATCGCGGTAGGGGCAGTGCCTCGGGGCGGAAGGCGGCATGCGAGGAGTGCGCGACCGCTCTGCTCGGAACGCGCGCGTCCGCTCGGTGCCGGGGTCCGCTCCGCCCGGCCGTCAGACCCCGGCCAGCTCGGCTCGGAGGGGCGGGTCCGCGCCGATGCGGGAGGCGGTGACTCCCGCCGCCCGGGCCGCCCACCGGCCCGCCGCGAGGAGGGCGTCCTCGTCGAGAGCGGTGGTCCCGCTGTCGAGGAGGGCGTCGATCAGCCCGGCCATCGCCGTGTCGCCCGCGCCGATGGTGTCCGCGACGGCGATGCGGGAGGCGGGGACGACGACCCGGGCCCGGCGGGACGCGAGGACCATCCCCTCGCCGCCGCGCGTGACGACCGCCAGCGAAGGGCCGGCGGCCAGGAGGCGGTCGAGGACGGCGTCGACGGAGTCGCCGGGGTGGAGCCACTCGGCGTCCTCGTCGCTCAGCTTCACCAGATCGCAGCGCCGGAGGAGCCGCTCGAGGACGCGGTGCACCTCGGCGCGCGGAGGGAGCACCTCGGGCCGGATGTTGGGGTCGAGGCTGACGGAGGTCCCGGGCGGCAGACGGTCGAGCAGGTCCGCGACCGCGTCCGCGCCGGGGTGCAGGAAGGCGGCGATCGACCCGGTGTGGAGGTGCGCGGCTCCGTCGGGATCGATGCGGTCCGGGTCCCAGCTGAGGTCGAAGTCGTAGCGGGCCGACCCGTCGGCGCCGATGACCGCCGCCGCGGTCGACGTGGTGCCGCGCGCGGAGGCCGACACCGCGACTCCGGACTCCTCCAGGTGCGCCCGGGCCCGGCGTCCGCGCTCGTCGTCGCCCAGGGCGGTGGCGAAGCGGACGGAGCGGCCGAGCCGGGAGAGGGCGACGGCGACGGTCGCGGGCGAGCCGCCGACGTGCTCTGACCGGCTCCCGTCCCGCTCGACGACGTCGACGACGGTCTCGCCGACGACGAGGACGCGAGAGCCGGAGTCCGAGCCGGGGCCGCTGCCGGAGCCCGCGCCGGGCCCGCTCACTCCGCCGCCGCGCGGACCTGCAGCGTCGTGAACGGCGCCGACGGGAAGACGAGCTGGGTGAGGGTGCTGAGACCCCCGCCGAGGAACACCTCGACCACCGAGGCGTCGACGACGATGCGGACCGGGATCCGCCCCGACTCGTCCGGCCCGGGCAGCGGAGCCCAGTCGACCGAGGGGAAGGACGCCGCGAAGTCCACCGCGCCGCTGCGCGTGCGGTCGCAGGTCAGCACTCCCTCGTCGCCGTCGACCGTGAGCACCACTTCGTCGTCGGTCGTGCCGGTGAGCAGGCGCAGCTCGGTGCGGTCGCCGGGGAGGCGGGACACGTCGACGTCGAAGACGCGGACGTCGCGGGAGGCCGGCCCGGTCGGGAGGACCGCCCGCTGCGCGAGGCGGAGACGGCCGTCGGCCCCGCGGACGAGGTCGAGCTCGCGCACGAGCGACATCGACGAGCGCCACGGGCCGGTGGGCGTCTCGTTCGCGTAGTCCCAGTTGCTGGCCCACGCGATGGTGAGGCGGCGGCCCTCGGGAGCGTCGTTGAAGGAGACGGCCGCGTAGTAGTCCCGGCCGTAGTCGAGCCAGTCGTAGTCGGCGGGGTCCTCGGACGCGCTGATCCGGTCGGCGGTGAACTCGGCTCCGTCGAAGTCGCCGAGGAAGTACTGGCTGCCGGAGCCGCCGGCGATGCCGCCCGGGTTGAGGCTCACGATCATCATCCAGCGGACCTCGTCGGTGCCGCGCACGCGCAACGGGAAGAGGTCCGGGCACTCCCAGACGCCGCCCGTGGCATGGGCGGGGCCGAAGTGGGAGCGCCGGGTCCACGCGATCAGGTCGGGCGAGGTGTAGACCGCGACGCGGCGGTCGACCGCCTCGACGGCGACCATCACCCAGTGGCCGTCGTCCCCGCCGAACCAGAAGACCTTCGGATCGCGGAACTCCGCGGAGCCGATGTCGAGGACGGGGTTGCCCGCGTACCGGGTCCAGGTGGCGCCGTCGTCGACGCTGTAGGCCAGTGCCTGGGCCTGCGAGGCCCCGGTGCCGTCCGGGAGGGCGTCGCGGGCGGCCGTGTAGACCGCGACGAGGGCCGTCTCGCCGGGGCCGGCGAAGCCCGCCGTGTTGCGGACGTCGGCGACGGCGCTGCCGGAGAAGGCCATCTCGCCGTCGAGGACGGGGATCGCGACGGGCTGCTCGCTCCACGACACCAGATCGGTCGAGGTCGCGTGGCCCCAGGACATGTTGCCCCAGGTGCTGCCGGTCGGGTTGTTCTGGAAGAACAGGTGGTAGGTGCCGTTGTGGAAGAGGAGCCCGTTCGGGTCGTTCAGCCAGGTGGATCGGGCGGTGAAGTGGGCGGACGGACGCCAGGCGTCGGTCGTCGTGGTGATGGTCACAAGGGCTCCTGAGGAGAGGGGTTCGGTGCGGCCGGACGAGGGGCGCGGGCGGCTGCCGCCCGCGCCCCCGGGGACTACTCGCCGCCGTTCTGGAAGCGGTCGTAGGCCTGCTGGTACGTCGCGGTCACGTCGGAGGCGCCCATCGACTCCAGCTGCGAGACGTAGGAGTCCCACTCGCTGTCGACGGTCCCGTTGACGATCCAGGCGGCGAACTTCTCCTTCACCAGGGTGTTGATGTCGGTCAGCGCGTACGAGACACGGTCGAGCTCGTCGTTCGAGAGCATCACCGGCGGGTAGGCGTCGTTCGCCTTGTAGGGGAGGTAGTACTCGTTCACCAGGTCCTGGCGCTCCTTCGCGCGCGGCTCGGGGGCCACGACGGTCTCGAAGTCCTTCTCGGTGGTGATCTTCGGGCCGCCCGGGGCGACCTTCTGGCGGCGCTCGCCCTCGGCCTCGCTGGCGGCGGCGGGGATCTGCACGAGGAGGCCGGTGGCCTCGTCCTTCTGGAGGGTCACGCCGAGGGGTCCCCAGCTGCTTTGGGCGCTCATCTCGGGGTCGAAGAGGCGGTCGGCCCAGCGCATCGTGGCGGCGGGGTACTCGTTGGAGCGGGTGATCGCCATCGCGCCGCGGTTGATCTCCTGGTTGCTGGTGACGCTGGCGCGCTTCTCGCCGTCGACGCCCTCGAGCACGCCGAGGATCGCGTAGTCGCCGAGGCGGTCCTCGCCGACCATCTCCTTCGCCTCCCACCAGAAGAAGGAGCCGAGGACCGGGGTGTCGGCCTTGCCCTTGGAGAGGAAGGCGACGTCGTCCTGCGAGAACGACTCGGGGTCGATGAGCCCGTCGGCGTACCAGTCGGAGAGCGCCTCGACGCCCTGCTTGTAGCCGTCGGTGTCGGCCGTGAACTGCACCTTCCCGTCGACGACGATGCGGTGGTCGTTGTTCTCCGGCTGCCCGCCGAGCGCCGCGATCAGGTCGTGCGGGTTGCCGCAGAACGAGTCGGTGCGGAAGGACAGCGGGATCTCGTCGGCCTTGCCGTTGCCGTTGGGGTCGCCGGTTCTGAAGGCCTCGAGCGCGGCCCGGTACTCCTCGATCGTCGTCGGCATCGGGAGGCCGAGCGCGTCGAGCCAGGCGGTGTTGATGAAGAGGAAGTTCGGGTACTGGAGGATCCCGAGCTCCTCGACCGAGGGCAGCGTGTAGATGTGGCCGTCCGAGGCGGTGAGCGCGGCGCGGATGTCGGGCCGGTCCTCGAGGATCGCGGAGAGGGTCGGCGCGTGCTCCTCGATCAGGTCCTCGAGCGGGAGGAGCGTGCCGTTCTCGCCGTACTGCACGATCTCGGCGTCGGTGAGGCCCGAGTTGAACAGCACGTTCGGCACGTCGTCGCTGGCGAGGAGGAGGTTCTTCTTCTCGGCGTAGACCTGCTCCGGGAGGTTCTTCCAGTCGATCGAGATGTTGGTGTCCTCCTCCCACTGCTGCACGAGCTGCATCGAGGAGTAGTCGGGGGACAGGGCGGACTTGGTGCCGCCGAAGGTCAGCGACAGCGTGTCGTCGACGATCGGCAGACCGGTCTCGTTGAAGCCGACCTCGCTCGAGCGGTCCTGGACGGGGTCGTTCCCGCCGCCTGTCGTGCAGCCGGCCAGGAGCAGTCCGCCGGAGAGGGCGAGTGCGGTGGTGGTGAAGAAACTGCGGTGTCTCATCGTTCGTGTTCCTCTTGTCGAAAGGGTGGTGCGGGAGGGGTGGAGGGTCAGCTCTTCACGGCGCCGAGAAGGGCGCCCTTGGTGAAGTGCTTCTGCATGAAGGGCAGGACGATCAAGAGGGGGATCGTCGAGACGACGATCATTCCGTACTTGATCAGCTCGCCCAGGCGCTGGGCGGCGGCGTAGGAGTCCATCGCTCCGGAGCCGCCTGCGGAGGTGACCTCGGACTGGATCAGGACGTTGCGCAGCACCAGCTGGAGCGGGTACTTGCTCTCGTCGTCGAGGTAGATCAGGGCGTCGAAGAAGGCGTTCCAGTTGGCCACGAGGTGGATCATGATCATGAGGAAGATCAGCGGCTTCGACAGCGGCAGGACGATGCTGAAGAAGAAGCGGAAGTCGCTCGCGCCGTCCATCTGAGCGGCGTCGCGCAGCTCGCCCGGCACGTTGTTCTCGAAGAAGGCGCGGGCGATGATCAGGTTCCAGACCCCGACCGCGCCGGGCAGGACCACGGCCCAGATCGTGTCCAGCATCCCGAGGTCGCGCACCACCAGGTAGCGGGCGATCAGGCCTCCGTCGATGAACATCGTGAGGATGAAGATCAGGAGGAAGACGGTCCGCCCGTAGAGGTCCTTCCTCGACAGGGCGTAGGCCGCGCAGAGGATCGTGCTGACGCTGATCGCGGTGCCGACGACCGTGTACAGGACCGAGTTGCCGAAGCCCTGCCAGATCGCGCCGTCCGAGAAGATCCGCCCGTAGCCCTCGAGAGTGAAGCCGGCCGGCCACAGCCAGACGTTCCCGTTGAGGATCTGCGACGGCTCGCTGAACGAGGCGATCACGATGAAGTACATCGGGTAGACGATCGCGACGATCGCCAGGAGCAGGACGGCGATCGCGATCGTGTTGAACACGGGGTCCGCGTACCGTCCGGTGCGCTTCGCCGGCGCGGTGCGGCGAGGGGGAGTCGGTGCCGACGGCTCGCGGACGGCGCGGTCGGGGTGGATGGTCTGTGTCATGGCGTCGTCACCAGAGGCTCGATTGGCCCGCACGGCGGGCGACCTGGTTGAAGGTCGCCAGCAGGACGAGGTTGATCAGGGAGTTGAAGAGGCCGATGGCGGCCGAGTAGCTGAACTGCGCCTGCTGCAGCCCCGCCTTGTAGACGTAGGTCTGGATCACCTCGGAGGTCGGGAGGTTGAGGTCGGTCTGCATGAGCAGGACCTTCTCGAATCCGAGGTTGAAGAGATTGCCGATCGCCAGGATGAACAGGATCGTGATCACCGGCAGGATGCCCGGGATGTCGATGTGGCGGATTCGCTGCCACTTGCTCGCTCCGTCGACGCGGGCGGCCTCGTGCAGAGCCGGGTCGATCGCGGTGAGGGCGGCGAGGTAGACGATCATCGAGAATCCGGCGTTCTGCCAGATGTCGGAGCCGATGTAGAGGGGCCGGAACCAGTCCGGCGAGCCCATGAAGAACACCGGCTCTCCCCCGAGGGCGACGATCGCGCTGTTCACGATCCCGGACCGCGGCGAGAAGAGCAGGTGGATCATGCCCACGACCACGACGACCGAGATGAAGGACGGCGAGTAGAGCACCGTCTGCGTGAACTTCTTGAACCGCTCGCTCTGCAGCTGGTTGACGATCAGCGCGAGCACGATCGGCACCGGGAAGGCGACGAGCAGCCCCAGGGCGTTCACCGTCAGGGTGTTCTCGATCAGGCGCCCGAACTGGAACGACGAGACGAAGCGGGTGAAGTTGTCCAGGCCCACCCACGGGCTGCCCGAGAAGCCGAGCGACGGGTTGTAGTCGCGGAAGGCGATCTGGGCGCCGTACATCGGCCAGTACTTGAACAGCGCCACGAAGACGAGCGCCGGGGTCAGTAGTACGTATAACTGCCAGGAGCGCAGGGCGCGCCTCGCAGCGGAGCCGAGGCGCTGCCTCGGGCTCAGGAGGCGCCGTGGCCGGGGGATCCCGGGGGCGGACTTCATCGTCGTCATGCGCGCACCTCTGCACTCGTCACCGATCCGCGGAGGACCGGTGAGCAATGGATGGGATGGGGTCGGGGCTCCTCGCGCGGTTCCGCGAGGAGGAGGGAGACGGCGTCGCGGGCCATGCGCTCGTGGGGGAGCGCGACGGTCGTGAGGCCGGGGTCGAGGTAGGAGGCGAGGGTCTCCTGGTCGTCGAAGCCGACGATGGAGCAGTCCTCGGGCACGCGGAGGCCGCGCGCCTCGAGAGCCCGGTAGGCGCCCCAGGCGGTGCGGTCGTTGCCGCAGAAGATCGCGGTGGGGGGATCGGCCTCGTCGAGGAGCTCCGCGGTGAGGGCGAGGCCGTCCTCGACGGTGCCGCCGGAGCCGTGCCGGACGAGGCGGGGGTCCACGGTGAGGCCCCCCTCCTCGAGGGCGCGGCGGTAGCCCGCCCGCCGTCCGACACCCGCGGGGAGGTCGCTGTCGGCGGGCTGGATGTCGATGTAGGCGATGCGGCGGTGGCCGGCGCCCGTCAGCTGGCGGGTGGCGGTGTACCCGCCCTCCTCCTCGTCCGGGAAGACGCTGGAGAAGCGCCCGCCGGCGGACTGGGCGTTCACGACCACGGTGGGCACGTCGCCCAGCGCCTCCGGCACCTCGACGACGCGGTGGTACATCGAGGCGTAGATGACGCCGAGCACGCGGTACGACAGCATCATGTCGATCGCCGACTCCTCGAGGGCGCGCTCGCCGAAGGTGTCGACGCTGAGGATGATGTGGCCGCTCTCCCAGGCCCGCATCTGCGCGCCCTTCAGCAGGCGGCCGGCGAAGGGGGAGCTGGCGACCTCGTCCGAGACGAAGCCGATCATCCCCGACTGCCCGCTGCGGAGCGACTTCGCGAAGGCGTTGGTGCGGTAGCCGAGATCCTCGACCGCCTCCATCACACGGGCTCGGGTGGCCTCGGTGACGCGGTTGCCGGGAGCGTTGTTGAGCACGAGGGACACGGTGGCCTGGGAGACGCCGGCGCGCTCCGCGACCTGCCTCATCGTCGCCGTCCGTCCGGCCATGACCCACCTCCTCGTGGCCTCGGTTATTCGTATAACTGGAAAGTACACATCCGAGAGCGCGGCGTCAACATCCGATTCCGCGAGCCCCGGTCGGCAGGTCGCGAGAACGCAGGAGTCGTCGTTCCGGAGCTCGAGTGCGACGACGTCCGCGTTCTCGCGGAGGGCGGGGGCGTCAGCCGGAGGACTCCCGCGGCACGAAGCGGACGGGCATGGCCTGCACGCCTGCGGTCGGACGTCCGTGGATCGCGTTCGAGAGCTCCTCCGCGGCGGCACGGCCGAGCGTGTCGAGCATCATGTCGATGCTCGAGAGCGGCGGGCGGGCGGCCTCGACGAGGAGGTCCCAGTTGTCGAAGCCGACGACGGCCACGTCCTGCGGCACCCGCCGGCCGGTCTCGCGCAGGTGGTCGAGGGTGCCGCGGGCGATCTGGTCGCTCGCGCAGATGATCGCGTCGAGGTCCGGATGCGCGCGCAGCAGCGTCTCTGCGCACTGGCGGCCCCAGCTCTCGGACCACTGCCCGAAGAGGACGCCGCCGCCGACCAGCGGGAGCCCCGCCTCCGTCAGCGCCTGCTCGACGCCCCGGGCGCGGTCGTGCGCGGCGGTGTAGCTCGGCTCGCCGTTGACGAGGGCGATCCTGGTCCGTCCGCGCTCGATCAGGTGGCGGGCGGCGAGGACGCCGGCCTGCACGTTGTCGGGCGTGAAGGAGGAGTCGCGCGGATCCTCCGAGGGCGCGTAGGCGTAGACGACCGGCACCGGGATGGTGCGGGTGATCGAGGGGCGCGGGTTCGTCGTCCGACCGAGCACCACGATCCCGTCGACGCGCTTGGCGAGCAGGTTCTTGATGTGGTGCTGCTCGCGGATCGAGTCGCCGCGGGCGTCGCAGAGGAGCACCGACGTCGATCCGGCGCCGAACGCGTCCTCGGCGCCGAGCAGCACGGGGAGCACGAAGCGGTTGTCGAGATCGTTGGTGAGCATCCCGATGGTGCCCGTGCGCCGGGAGTTGAGGGCCTGCGCGAACGGGTTCGGGGTGAAGGAGAGGGCCTCGGCGGCGTCCAGCACGCGCTGGCGGGTCTCGGCGCGCACCTGGTCGCGGCCGTTGAGCGCCTTGGAGGCGGTGGCGATCGAGACGCCGGCGGCGGCCGCCACGTCGGTGAGCGTGATGGTGCCGGTGGGCTTGCGTGGTGGCACCGCGTCTCCGTTCCGGGCCCGGCGGGCCGCCGCGTCGATCCTCGCACGACTCGGCGTAAAAACCGAAAAGACCGAAAAGGGCGCATCTCTTGACGGACTGACTTGCTCTGCCTAGGTTTACCCGACAGAAAGTAGTTTCGGCCCGGCGCAGACGATCGGGACGACTGCCGAGGAATCCGTCAACGACGAAGGGATCATCCGTGAAGACGAGGAAGCACGCTCGGGGCCTCGCCGCCGCCGTCCTGCTGGGAACGGCTGCGGCCGCACTGACCGGCTGCGCGAGCGGCACCGGGGGCGACTCCGGCTCCGCCGCGGGAGGCAGCTACACGTTCTGGGACCCGTACCCCCAGTTCGACGAGTCGTCCGACTGGGCGAAGCTCATCGACTCCTGCGGGACCGAGGCCGGCGTCACCATCGAGCGCACCGGCTACGACACCACCGACCTGACCAACAAGGCGCTGCTCGCCGGTCAGCAGGGCAACTCGCCCGACCTCCTGCTCGTCGACAACCCCGTGGTCTCGACGCTCGCGGAGTCGGGCATCCTGACCACGACCGCCGAGTCCGGGCTCTCCACCGACGGGATCGACGCGAACATCCTCGCGGCCGGCCAGACCGGCAGCGACACCTTCGGCGTGCCGATCGGCGCCAACACGCTCGCGCTGTACTACAACAAGGCCGTGCTCGAGAAGGCCGGCGTGGACGCCGCCTCCATCACCGACTGGGCCGGGCTGACCGACGCGCTCGAGAAGGTCACCGCCTCCGGCGGCAAGGGCATCACGTTCTCCGGCATCGGCACGGAGGAGGGGACCTTCCAGTTCCTGCCCTGGTTCTGGGGCTCCGGCGCCGAGCTGACCGACCTCGACTCGCCCGCCGCGGTCGACGCCGTCTCGCTCTGGAGCGACTGGCTCGAGAAGGGCTACGCGCCCAACTCTGTGATCGGCAACACGCAGACCACGAGCTGGCAGGAGTTCGAGACCGGCGAGTACGCGTTCGGCGAGAACGGCACCTGGCAGCTGGCCAACGCGAAGGCCTCGGGCATCGACTACGGCGTCCTGACCATCCCGTCGAAGGACGGCGGAGCGGCCCCCGCACCGACGGGAGGCGAGTTCCTCACCCTCCCGGTGCAGTCGGACACGGCGCGCTACGAGACCTCGAAGAAGATCGCCGAGTGCCTGACCTCGACGGAGAGCCTGGTCACGACCGACAACACGCTCTCGTACATCGCGCCGACGGCCGAGGCGCAGCAGGAGCAGGTCGCCGGCAACGCCGACCTCGAGCCGTGGGTCACCGCCGTGCAGGCCGCGAAGGGCCGCACCTCGGACGACCTCGGCACGAAGTACCCGAAGATCTCGGAGCAGCTGTGGGGCGCGGTGCAGACCGTGCTCAGCGGCTCGCAGTCTCCCGAGGACGCCCTGAAGGCCGCCCAGTCGGCCGCCGAATCCGCCACGAAGTAGGACGACCGGGGGCTCCCGCTCCCCGAACGAGGTCCCCCCGGCCGGTGCTCCGCGCACCGGCCGGGGGGACGGGAGAGACCATGACCACTGCCACCGAGACCGCCCGCCTCCTGCGGCGCGGCACCGAGCCGCCGGCCCCGCCCGCCCCGGCCGCCGAGAGCCGTCGGCGCCGCCGGCGCCCCGAGGGCGGCCGTCTGGTCGCGTGGGCGTTCCTCGCCCCGCTCGTCGCCTACCTGCTCGTCTTCTACGCGTTCCCGCTCTACCGCAACCTCGAGCTGAGCCTGAAGGACTACACGGTCCGCTCGTTCGTGCAGGGGAACGCGCCCTTCGTCTGGTTCGACAACTACGTCCAGGTGTTCCAGGACGCGACCTTCGGCCCGGCGCTGCTGCACACGGCGGTCTTCACCGGCGTCTCGCTCCTCTTCCAGTTCACGCTGGGGCTGGCGCTCGCCGTGTTCTTCTACCGCCGCTTCCCGCTCGCGAGCACGCTCCGGGCGCTGTTCCTGGTGCCGTGGCTCCTGCCGCTGATCGTCTCGGCCTCGACCTGGTCGTGGATGCTCAACAGCGACTCCGGCATCGTGAACGCGTTCCTGGAGTCGTTCGGGATCGGCCAGATCAACTGGCTCACCTCGCCGACCACCTCGCTGATCGCGGTCCTGATCGCGAACATCTGGATCGGCATCCCGTTCAACCTGGTGATCCTCTACTCCGGCCTGCAGAACATCTCGCAGGACCTCTACGAGGCGGCCTCGCTCGACGGCGCGACCGGCGCCCAGCAGTTCTGGCGGATCACGCTGCCGCTGCTGCGGCCGGTGTCGGCGATCACGATCCTGCTCGGCCTCGTCTACACGCTGAAGGTGTTCGACATCATCTGGATCATGACGAAGGGCGGCCCCGCCGACTCCTCGACCACGCTCGCCACCTGGACGTACCAGCTCGGCTTCGGCTCGATGCTGCCCGATTTCGGACCGGCCGCGGCCGTCGGCAACCTGCTGATCATCCTGGCCCTCGTCTTCGGCCTCGTGTACATCCGGGTCCAGCGGAAGCAGGCCGACTCGTGACCGCGCGCCGCCCCTGGTACCTGACGGTGGTCGGGATCGCCCTCACGGCGGTCATGCTGTTCCCCGTCTACTGGATGATCAACGTCTCCCTCACTCCGACCGGCTCGATGCGGAAGGATCCGCCGGACTGGTTCCCGTTCGCGCCCACGTTCACCGGCTACCAGGCGGTGCTGAGCGAGCAGCTGCCCTACCTGGGCACCAGCCTCGTCGTCGGCCTCGGCACGGTGCTGCTGACCGTGGCGATCGCCGCTCCCGCCGCCTACTCGCTGGCGAAGCTGCGGCCCCGCGGCGGGCAGGCGCTCTCGTTCGTGCTGCTGATCGCGCAGATGATCCCGGCGATCATCATGGCGATGGGCTTCTACGCCATCTACCTCAACCTGGGACTGCTCAACTCGATCCCGGGCCTGATCGTGGCCGACTCCACCATCGCGGTGCCGTTCGGCGTGCTGATCTTCACGGCCTTCATGTCGGGGATCCCCGACGAGCTCACCCAGGCGGCGCGGATGGACGGAGCGAGCGCCTGGCGCACCTTCACCTCGGTGATCATGCCGATCAGCCGCAACTCCGTGGTCACCGTCTCGCTGTTCGCGTTCCTCTGGGCCTGGTCGGACTTCATCTTCGCCTCGACGCTCGACAGCGGCGGGAAGCTCCAGCCGATCACCCTCGGCATCTACAAGTACATCGGCAACAACAACCAGGAGTGGAACTCGATCATGGCGACCGCCGTGGTCGCCTCGCTCCCGGCCGCCGTCCTCCTCGTCGTCGCCCAGCGGTACGTCTCGGCGGGAGTCACCGCCGGCGCCGTCAAGGACTGACCCGTCCCTCCAAGGAGACACCGTGACCCTCACCGCCCCCACCGCCACCGCCCTCGGCGGCCCGGTCGCCCCCTCGCGGAGCGTGCTCCGGCCGCTGCGCCAGGACGAGATCCGTCTCACCGGCGGCTTCTGGAAGCACTACCAGGACCTCAACTCCTCCGCCGTCATCGAGCACTGCCGCTCGTGGATCGAGCGCGTCGGCTGGGCCGGCAACTTCGACCGCGCGGCCGACGGCTCGATCTCGTCCGCCGAGGGCGGCGACGCGCACGCGGGCATCGAGTTCGTGGACTCCGAGGTCTACAAGCTCCTCGAGGCCATGGCCTGGGAGCTCGGCCGGAGCGACGACGCCGGGCTGCAGGAGCGGTACGACGACCTCGTCGCGCGGGTCGCCTCCGCCCAGGACCCGGACGGCTACCTGCACACGAGCTTCGGCCGGCCCGGCCAGCGTGCGCGCTACTCCGACCTGGAGTGGGGCCACGAGCTGTACAGCTTCGGGCACCTGATCCAGGCCGCCGTGGCGCGGCTCCGCACCGGGCACGACGACCTCCTGCCGCAGGTCGCCCGGCGCCTCGCCGACCACGTGCACCGCGAGTTCGGGCCCGAGGGGAGGGTCGCCGTGTGCGGCCACCCCGAGATCGAGCCGGCGCTCGCCGAGCTGGCGCGGGCGACGGGGGAGGAGCGCTACCTCGAGCTGGCCCGCCTCTTCGTGGAGCGCCGCGGGACGGGGACGCTGAAGCCGATCGCCTTCGGCGCCGAGTACTTCCAGGACGACGTGCCCGTGCGCGACGCGGAGGTGCTGCGCGGCCACGCGGTGCGGGCCCTCTACCTCGCCTCCGGGGCTCTCGATGTCGCGGTCGAGACCGGCGACGCCGAGCTGGAGGAGGCGGTCAGGCGCCAGTGGGAGGCGACCGTCGAGCGGCGGACCTACGTCACGGGCGGGATGGGCTCGCACCACCAGGACGAGGCGTTCGGCGCCGACTACGAGCTGCCGCCGGACCGCGCCTACGCCGAGACCTGCGCGGCGATCGGCTCCACGATGCTCAGCTGGCGGCTCCTGCTCGGCTCGAACGAGCACCGCTACGCGGACCTGATGGAGCGGACGCTGCTGAACGCGGTGCTCCCCGCGACCCGCGACGACGGCCGCGCCTTCTTCTACACGAACACGCTGCAGCAGCGCGTCGACGGAGTGGCACCGGACGAGTCGCGCGAGACCGACCGCGCGCAGTCCAGCCTCCGCGCGCCCTGGTTCTGGGTCTCGTGCTGCCCGACCAACACCGCCCGCACCCTGGCGAGCGTGGAGCTCGGCTTCGCGACCGCCACCGACGACGGGGTGCAGCTCCACCAGTACGGCGCGTACGAGGTGCGCACCGGAGGCGTCGCGCTGCGCGTCGAGACGGAGTACCCGGCCGACGGCGAGATCGTCGTGCGGATCCTCGAGGACGCGGAGTTCGCGCTGACGCTGCGGGTCCCTCCGTTCGCGCGGGGCTCGGCGCTGCTCGACGGCGAGCCGGTCTCGACGCCGACCGTCACCGTCCGCCGGGCGTTCTCCGCTGGCGACACCGTGCGGCTCTCGCTGCCGATGACGGCCCGCTTCGTCGCCCCGCATCCCCGGATCGACGCGGTGCGCGGCCAGGTCGCCCTCGAGCGCGGGCCGTTCGTGCTGGCGATCGAGTCGCTCGACCTGCCCGAGGGCCTGGACACCGAGCACATCGCGGTCGACGCCTCGGTGCCGCCCGTCGTGACGGCGGAGGGAGCGCGCGTGTCCCTCGTGGCGCGGGAGGCGGCTCCCGGCTGGCCCTACGGTTCCGTGCCGGTGGAGGAGGGGCGCCGCTTCGAGGCGGAGTTCCGGCCGTACCACCGCTGGGCGAACCGCGGGCCGTCGACGATGCGGATCTGGACGCCGACGGCCTGACTGGCACCGCTCGCGAGAACGCGGAAGTCGTCGCACTCGAGCGCGAGTGCGACGACGCCTGCGGAGTGGCTGCCGTTGCGGCGCCGTGCGCTCAGATCCAGCCGCGCTCGCGGGCCTCGATGACCGCGCGCTGGCGGGTGTCGACGTCGAGCTTGCGCAGGATCGACGAGACGTGGTTGCGGACGGTGCCGGAGGAGAGGTGCAGCGCCGCGCCGATCTCGCCGATCGTCTCGCCGCGGGAGCCGGCGCTGAGCACGTCGAGCTCGCGGTCGGTCAGCGGGCTGCGCGTGCTCGCCAGGGCGTCGGCGGCGATCTCCGGATCGACGTAGCGGCGTCCGCTCGCGACCTGACGGATCACCTCGGCGACGTCCTCGACCCGGCGCGACTTCGGCAGGAAGCCGCTGACACCCGCTCCGAGCGCTCGCCGCAGGACCCCCGGCCGCGCGTGCCGGGTGACGACCACGACCCGCGTCGCGGAGACCCGGCGCAGCCGCTCCGCCGCCTCGATCCCGTCGAGCCCGGGCATCTCGACGTCGAACAGGCACACGTCGGGCTGCAGGCGCAGCGCCTCCGCGACCGCCTGCTCGCCGTCGCGGCACTCGCCCACGATCTCGAGGTCCTCCTCGAGGCGGAGGAGCGCGGCCAGCGCCGTGCGGATCATGTCCTCGTCGTCGGCGATCAGCACCCGGATCACGAGTCGCTCCCCACCGGCAGGCGCGCGTCCAGCTCGAAGGAGCGGCGGACCGCCCCGGCGCGCAGCGTCCCGCCCGCGCGCTCGACCCGCTCCGCCATGCCGAGGACGCCCGAGCCGGTCCCGTCCGCCTCTTCCGCGTCCGGTGCCAGGTCGTTCACCGCCTCGAACCGCCACTCGTCCTGCTCCCGCGCGAGCCGCAGCCGCGCGCTGGAGCCGCCGCCGTGCTTGAGGATGTTCGTCGTCGTCTCGCGGACCACCGGCCCGAGCGTCTCGGCCGGCGCGTGAGCCGCCGCCGGGTCGACCTCGAGCTCGACGCGGAGCCCGGCCGAGCGGAGCAGGTCGGCGGCGTTGGCCAGCTCGTCGGCGAGCGGGACGCTGCGGAAGCGCGTGGCGAGCTCGCGGGTGCCGGTGCGGGCGCCGTCGACCGAGCGCTGGGCGGCGCGCAGCTGCTCGAGAGCGGCCTCCGGGTCGCTGCCGAGGAGGCGCTCGGCGAGCTCGAGCTGCAGCGCGATCACCTGGAGGTGGTGGCCCTGGAGGTCGTGCACGTCGCCGGCGAGCAGCAGGCGCTCCTGCGCGGCGGCGAGTCGGCCCTCGGCGGCGCGCGCCCGGTCGAGCTCGCGGACGATGTCCCACCACCACAGCGCGCTGACGACCGTCAGGGGCAGCAGCGTCGCGAACAGCAGGAGGGTCGAGAGCGCGGCCGACGCGTCCGGCGCCGCGCGCGTCTGCTCGAGCACCGCCGCGACCGCGAGGACGATCGTGCAGAGCACCATCACCCGGAGCCGCACCCCGCTCTGCCAGGGCAGCACGGCGACCAGGGTCGCGGCGAGCGAGAGCCCGAGCGCGAGGCTCCCGGCGGCCGTGCCGGTGAGCGCCGCGGCCGCCACTCCGAGGCAGAAGACCAGGGTCGGCACAGCCCGGAGGCGCACCGGGCCCTCGCGGTCGGCGCGCCGGTACGCGAGCGCGGTCGGCGAGAACACCGCGACCCAGGCGGCCGCACCCAGGAAGTAGGCCCCCTTCCGCCACTCCTCGGCCTCGGCGCTCAGCACCGCCACGGACCAGACGGCCAGGACGATCACCACGAAGGAGGCGGCTGACGCGAGGGTGTACCACCAGGTCACGGCGACGCCGCGGCCCGCGCGCACGGGCGGATCCGCCTCGGTCGAGTTCACCATGCGGCCCAGGCTACGACCATGACACTTGTCACCCCTCGGGCCGTCGATCCTCCCGGGACGCGGTGACCCGGCGGCACTGCCGCAGCGGGCGCGGACACGGTCGGATGGAGGAGTCCCGAGAGCCGGGGCCACGAACCGGAAGGCACGACCATGACGATCATCAGCGACGCGATCCTCGGATTCCAGGACCTGATCGGCCGCGTTCCCGAGCTCGTGCAGCCCCTCGTCGTCGCCGCGGCCGGGGCCGTCCCCTTCATCGAGGGCGAGGGAGCGGCGAGCATCGGGATCATCGGCGGCATCCACCCGGTCGTCGCCGGGCTCGCCGGGGCGATCGGCAACTTCGTCTGCGTGGCGCTGCTCGTGCTGCTGGGCACCGGCGTCCGCTCGGCGATCACGGGCCGCTCGGAGGCGAAGCGGACGACTCCGCGGCGCGAGAAGTTCCAGCGGGCCTTCACCCGCTACGGCGTCCCGGGCGTGAGCCTGCTGGGGCCGCTGCTGCTCCCGACGCACTTCACCGCGGTGATGCTGGCGGGCGCCGGAGTCGGCCGAGGGCGGATCCTGCTCTGGCAGGGCGTCGCGATCGCGCTGTGGACGACGGTGCTGACGGTGATCGTCGGGCTCGCGGTCTCGGGCGCGACGCAGGCGGGCTGAGCGGGCCGGACTCGGTCCTGAGGCGTGCGACCCCGGTGGCGCAGAGGCGTCCGCGCCACCCGTCAGTGCCGGATGCGCCGTCCCGGTCCGCCGTCCGGGTCCGCCGGGCCGGCGGACTGCAGGTGGGTGTGCAGGCGGATGAGGGTGTCGCGCAGCCGGGTCTTGACGGTGCCGAGCGGGATCGACAGCTCCTCCGCGATCTCGGAGTGGCTGTACCCGCGGACGTAGGCGAGGTAGAGGACGTCGTGGTGGATGGCGGCGAGCTGCCGGATCGCGCCGGCCGCGGGCGCCAGGGCCAGCCGGACGTCCGAGCGCTCCCACTCGTGATCGCGCGGCCGGTCGAGGACCGTGTACTGCAGCTCCCGGCGCCGCGCCGACCGGTCCGCCCGGGCGCGGTCCACGGCACGGCGGTGCGCGACCTGGGCCAGAAAGGCGAGCACGGGACGGCCCGGGTCGAGCGAGCGCGCGGTGCGCCAGAGCTCGAGGTAGACCTCCTGCGCGACCTCCTCGGCTGCGGCGCGGTCGTCGAGCACGGCGTCCGCGACGGAGACGACCCGGCCCGCGGTGAGCGAGTAGAGCTGCCGGAAGGCGGTCCGGTCGCCCGCGCAGACCCGCAGCAGCAGGGCCGCTGACCGCGCAGGGCTGTCCCCGGGCTCACGCCGCTTGCCCGTCATCGTCGACACAGGGCTCAGCCTGGCACCGCGGACGCGCTCCTCCCGGGGTCGTGCCCTGAGAGGTGGCCCCCGTTAGAGGCTCACTTTCACAGGAGTCCGCCGATGCGCGCCGCACGCCCGCCGATGCGCGGCCCCGGTCGCGCACGGGGCCCGTGCGGCGGCGTCGACGGACTGGGCCGCCCGTCAGGCGGCGACGCGCGCGTTCGACTGCGCGAGGAGCGCGACCGAGCGCAGGCGCGCCTCCGTCTGCAGCGACGCGTGGGCGACGATGACCTCGTCGGCGTCGGCGGAGCGGGCGAAGTCGGCGGTGTAGTCGGCCACCTGGTGGCCGGTGCCGACACCGGTGTAGGTGGTCATGCTCGCGACGTGGGCGCCGATCGGCGCGCTGAGCAGGGCGTCGAGTTCCTCGTCGTCGAAGGTCTGGCCGACGGGGATCTGCCCGCTCTGGCGCAGCAGCATCATCAGGCGGGCGCGCTTCATCTGCGCGAACTGCTCCTGCGCGTCCTCCTCGGTGTCGGCGGCGATGGCGTTCATCCCGGCGATCACGTAGGGCGCGTCGAGCTGCTCGGAGGGGCGAAAGCCGCGGCGGTACTCCGCGACGGCCTGGTGCAGCGCGTCCGGAGCGAAGTGCGAGGCGAACGCGTACGGCAGGCCCAGCGCGGCGGCCAGCTGCGCGCCGAAGAGCGAGGAGCCGAGGATGTAGAGGGGGACGCGGGTGCCGGCACCGGGCGTCGCGCTCACTCCGGGGATGCGGGACTCGCCGGCGAGGAACGCCTGCAGCTCCAGCACGTCCTGCGGGAAGCGCTCGGAGGAGTCGGGGTCGCGGCGGAGCGCGCGGAAGGTCGCCTGGTCGCTGCCGGGGGCGCGGCCGAGTCCGAGGTCGATCCGGCCCGGGTGCAGCGTCTCGAGGGTGCCGAACTGCTCGGCGATGGTGAGCGGGGAGTGGTTCGGCAGCATGACGCCGCCGGAGCCGAGGCGGATCGTGGAGGTCTGCGAGGCGACGTGCGCGATGAGCACCGAGGTCGCGCTGGAGGCGATGCTCGCCATGTTGTGGTGCTCGGCGTACCAGACGCGGCGGTAGCCGTTGCGCTCGGCCTCCTGGGCCAGGGCGACGGAGGCGGCGAAGCTGTCGCGAGCGGTCTCACCGGGGGCGATGGGGGCGAGGTCGAGGATGGAGAGGGGAACGCTCATGGTGAGGGCAACGCCCGCGACGGCTCCGGTGTTCCCGTCGCGGGCGCCTTCCTCACGCCTCGGGGATGTCGCGGCCGTACGCCTCCAGCGTCACGGCCTCGGGCTCCGGTCCGCCGCGCACGCCGGCCTCGAGGGCGTCGATCCGGGCGAGCTCCGAGCCGGAGAGCGCGAAGTCGAACACGTCGATGTTCTCGGCGATGCGCTCGGGGCGGGTCGACTTCGGGATGACCTGGCGGCCCTCCTGCAGGTGCCAGCGGAGCATCACCTGCGCGGCCGTCTTCCCGTACTTGGCGCCGAGCTCGAGGAGCACCGGGTCGTCGAAGCTGCGGCGCGGGGAGTCGCGGTAGGCGGTGATGCCGCCGATCGGCGACCAGGCCTGGGTGAGGATGTCGTTCTCGCAGCCGAAGCGCTCGACCCGCCGCTGCTGGAAGTACGGGTGCACCTCGAGCTGGTTCACCGCGGGGACGACGTCGGTCTCGGCGAGCAGGCGGGTGAGGTGCTCGACCATGAAGTTGCTCACGCCGATCGCCCGCACCCTCCCGTCGGCGAGCAGCCGCTCGAGCGCCCGGTAGGCGTCGAGGGTGCGGTCGAAGGCCTCGGGCAGGGCCTGGTGCAGGATCAGCAGGTCGATCCGCTCGACGCCGAGCTTGCCCGCGCTCTTGTCGAAGGCGTGCAGCGTCTCGTCGTAGCCGTAGTCGCTGATCCACACCTTCGTCTCGAGGAAGACGTCGTCGCGGCCGGCGATCGCCTCGCCCACCTCGCGCTCGTTGCCGTAGGCCGCCGCCGTGTCGATGTGCCGGTACCCCGCGTCGAGCGCGGCGGCGACGGCGGCGCGGGTCTCGTCGGGCGGAGTCTGGAAGACGCCGAGTCCGAGGGCGGGGATCTCGACACCGTTGTGGAGAGTGAACGTGTTCATGAGCCCACGCTACGTCCGCAGACGCCGAGTCGCCCGAGAAGCCGCGCGCGACTCCTCAGGCGACCCCGTCGCTTCGGCCCTGTTCAGCCGTCGATCGGCAGCAGGATCCCCTTCACCGTCTCGTCCGTGGCGAGGAACTCCTGCACGGCCGGGTCCTGAAAGGCCTGGACGAGCTTCTTCACGTTCTCGGTGTCGCGGTACTTCGAGCCGATGGTGAGCTGCCCGGCGAAGTCGTCGGGGGCCTGCGGGGCGAAGATCTGCTGCTCGATCGGGATGCCGGCGGCGAGGTAGTACTCGGTGTAGCCGACGGCCGCGTCGAGGTCCGGCAGCGCGCGCGACTGGGCGGCGAAGTCGAGCAGGGTGAACTGCAGGTTCTTCGGGTTCTCGGCGATGTCGTCCTGGGTCGCGGTGCCCGGCTCCGTGCCCGGCTTCAGCGTGATCAGGCCGGCGTTCTGCAGCAGCCAGAGGCCCTGCGCCTCGTTGGCGGGATCGGAGTAGAGCGAGACCGTGCCGCCGTCGGGGATCTGGGAGACGTCGGAGTACTTGTCGCTCCAGAGCCCGAAGCCCCAGCGGAAGACGGGGGTGGCCGCCTCCTCCTCGAAGTCGGGGTTGGCCTCGAGCACCTGTCCCAGCCAGAGCTTGTGCTGGTAGACCGTGGCCGCGACCTCGCCCTCGCTCACCGCGCGGTTGATGGTGTTGCTGTCCGAGAGCCCCTTGAAGGCGACGGTGATGCCGTAGCGCGGCGCCACCTCCTTCGCGACGAAGTCGACCAGGGCCTGCTCGGAGGCATTGCCCTCGGCGGTCGCGACGTAGAGCGTCGCGCCCTCCTGCTCGTTGGCCGAGACGGCGGGGGAGAGGAGCGGGACGGCGATCGCGGAGGCGACGCCGACGACGACGACGGCCGCTCCGGCGATCCAGGGCCAGCGGCGCTTCTTCTTGAGATCGAATCCGAGGTCGTCGGGAGTGGACATGGCGGTGCCTTTCGAAGAGGGGGCGCGCGGGCGCGCGGGAGGGACGCCCGAGGGCGCAGGAGGAGGAGTGGTGGTTCTAGACGGCGGCCGCGACCCGGGGCGCTCGCCGCGAGCGGGAGGCGCCAGGCGTGGTCGCGCGGACGAGGGCGTCGCCGGTGAGCTGCACGGTCGCGACGGTGGCGACCAGGATCACGATGGTGGCGAGCATGACGGTGGTGTCGAAGCGCTGGTAGCCGTAGGTCACCGCGACGTAGCCGATGCCCCCGGCGCCGATCGTGCCGGCGATCGCCGAGTACTCGATCATCGCGATCGTGTTGATCGTCAGGCCGCCGATGATCTGCGGAACCGCCTCGCTCAGCTGGGCGGTCCGCACCACCTGCAGCCGCGACGCTCCGGAGGCGCGGGCGACGCGGGTGAGCGAGAGCGGCACGCTGCGCAGCGCGTTCTCGACGATGCGGGTGAAGAAGGCGATCCCCGCGATCGACATCGGCACGACGGCCGCCGCGATCCCGATGTTGGTGCCGGTGATCAGGCGCGTGAACGGCATGATCGACGCCATCAGGATGAGGAACGGCAGCGAGCGGCCGACGCTGATGACGGCGCTGAGCACCTGGTGGGCGGCCCGGTTCTCGGCCAGCCCGCCCGGAGCGAGGTTGTGCACGAGAGCGCCCAGCGGCACGCCGACCAGCACCACGATCGCCATGACGATGCCGACCATGATCAGCGTCTCGCCGAGCGCCGGCAGCACCAGCGCGGGGATCTGCTCGAGCGGGACCTTGTTGTCGAGGTGGAGGATCATGCCGCCACCTCCTCGGCGAGGACGCGCACGCCGGCGGGCCGGACCGACAGGCCGAGCTCGGCCGCCGCACGGGTGAGCCGCGCCTCGTCGACCGGGCCGAGCCCGATCGTCGCGTGGCCGACCGCCTGCCCGTCCACCGTCTCGATCGCCGCGCCGAGCAGCGAGACGGGGCCGACCGCCTCCGCGAGCCGGGTGACCCAGTCGGTCGGCACTCCGGAGCGGGAGTAGCCCACCACCCATTCGCCCAGACCCGGGCCGGGCGCGACGGCGGGGCGCACCGGGTTGAGGGCGAGGCCGAGCGGGGACGCGGGGTCGCGCAGCAGGTCGACGAGGCGCCCCGACTCCACGATGCGGCCGTGGTCGAGGCGGGCGACGGAGTCGGCCACCTGGCGCACCGTCTCCATCTCGTGGGTGATGAAGAGGATCGAGAGGCCCAGGTCGTCGCGCAGCTCCTTCAGGAGCGTGGTGATCGCGGTGGTCGAGGCGGGGTCGAGGCCCGAGGTCGCCTCGTCCGAGAGCAGCACCGAGGGGCGGAGGGCGAGCGCGCGGGCGATGCCGACGCGCTGGCGCTGACCACCGGAGAGCTGGTGCGGGTAGTAGCGCGCGCGGTCCGAGAGGCCGACGCGCTCGAGGAGCTCCGCAACGCGGCGCTTCGTCTCGGCGGCGGTGACGCCGAGGTACTCCAACGGCAGGGCCACGTTCTGCTCGGCCGTGCGGCGGCTGAAGAGTCCGTCGGACTGGAAGACCGTGCCGATGCGACGGCGGGCGACGCGCAGCCGCTCCTCCGAGAGCTGCGAGAGCGCCTCCCCGTTGACGACGACCGTGCCCGAGGTGGGCCGCTCGAGGAGGTTCACGCAGGCGGCGAGCGTGCTCTTGCCCGCGCCGCTCGGGCCGACGACGGCGAAGATCTCGCCGGTCGCGACCGAGAAGTCGAGGCGGTCGAGCACGGTCGCCGGACCGTACGACTTGCTGAGCTGCTCGAGCCGGATCATCGCGTTCCTTCGGACGGGTCGGGCGGCCGCGGCCTTTCCGCGTCGTCCCGGACACGATGATGGAGCACCGCGGGCCCGCCCGTCCCGGCCCGCGTCGCCCGGCGTAACCCTTCGTCGCCGGGCGTAACAGTGCGCGGGGCGGAGGGGGTCGCGGCCGCGAGACGCGACAGGACCGCCGCGGCCGGCAGCACGCGGGCTACCGTGACCGGATGCAGCCGAAGTGGGAGTCGACGACCATCGAGCGCGCCTTCGACGAGGGGTGGTCGGACGAGCCGATGGGGACGAAGGAGAAGTTCTGGCTCGTCGCCGACGGCGATCTGTGGCTCTTCAAGTTCGCCCGCCAGCGAGGAGACGAGACCCGCGGTGAGGACTGGGCGGAGTGGGTGTCGTTCCATCTCGCGCGGATGCTCGACGTCCCGTGCGCGGAGGTCCGACCTGCGACGGTGGGCGGTCGGCGCGGAATCATGTCGAGGAACGTCATCGAGCGCGAGCAGATCCAGAGCCTCGAGATCGGGAACAGCCTGCTGCGCCACTCCGATCGCCACTACGACCACGCTCGGAGGCGGCCCAACGACCGCTACACCGTCGATGCGGTGAGACGTGCTCTCGACGGCGTCGACGCTCCTGCAGGCTTCGACGCCGTCGCCGTTCTGAGCGGTTTCGACGTGTGGGCGGGCTACCTGCTGTTCGATGCCTGGGTAGCTGGACGGGATCGACACGACGAGAACTGGGCCGTCATCGCCGGACGCGGTCATCGGACCCTCTCGCCCTCGTTCGATCACGGCAACGCCCTCGGGTTCCAGGAGACCGAGGAGAAGCGCGCCGCCTGCCTCGCCGATGAGGCTCTCTTCGACCGGTGGGTGCGGAGAGGAAGGAGTCACCATTTCGCCGGGAGACCGCTGCTGGTCGACCTCGCAGCGGAGGTCCTCGCGGCGGTTCCTCCGACCCTGATGTCGGAGACGTGCGCTAGTTTCACGGAAGGACTGCTGGCAGCGACACGGAGGAGGATCCTCGATGACTCTCCTCGTTGATCGACCGGCGCCGCGTCCGACCCCTGGTGTCCGCGAGCTGCTGCTCGTCTGGCAGAACCCTCGTACTCGCCGGTTCCTCCGCGCGGCGGTGCTGTCCGTCGGGGTCGACGGCTTCCTCTTCCGGTACGAGCCGGCGGCTGTCGCCGACGAGGACTTCTTCCCGCTCGCGGAGTTCCCCCGTGTGGACGCGGAGTACCGGAGCTCGTCCCTTCCGCCGTTCTTCGCCAACAGGGTGATGTCGTCCGAGCGCGGCTCGTACGAGGAGTACCTGGGGTGGCTCGGTCTCGAGGCGGCGTCCCCCGACCTCCCCGTCGAGATCATGGTCCGGACCGGCGCGGCGCGAGCGACCGACACCTTCCATGTCGTGGAGAAGCCTCTCCGCACCGCGCAGACCCTCATCAGTCGTTTCTTCGTGTCGGGAGTCCGCCATCGGGCCGAGCTCCCGCTTCCGGTGCTGCCTCTCGAGCAGGGCGACGGGCTGGTCCTCGTGCCCGACGCCTCGAACCTCCGCAACCCGGAGGCCTACGAGGTGGCCTCGGTGTCCGGCGAGCGGATCGGATGGGTGCCGGCCTGGCTGTGCGGTGAGGTCGCCGCGCTCATGGCGTCCGGATGGGAGGTCGAGGCGGTCGCCGAGAAGGTGAACCCCGAGGCCCCGTCCCACGTCCAGGTGCTCTGCCGGATCACCGCGACCCTGCGTCACTGAACCCGCTCCCGCTCAGCTCGCGGCGGCCGCCGCGCGGGGGCTCTCGGCGCTCGCCGCGCGGGGGCTCTCGGCGCTCGCCTCGCGGTCGAAGCGCTCGCGGCTGAAGACCTGGTCGGCTGTCGTCAGGGCGAGGCCGATCACGCCGGCCAGCTCGCCCAGGTCCGATGTGTGGATGGTCAGGTGCCGCGTGGCGAGCGGGTGGGTGCGCAGGTAGACGCGCTCGCGCAGGCCCGACATCAGCACCTCGCCGCAGTCGCCGAGCTGGCCCGAGATCACGATGGTCCGCGGGTTGAGGATGTTGACGAGGTCGGCGACCGCCTCGCCGAGGACGCGGCCGGCCTGGCGCACCGCCTGGGTGGCGCGCATGTCGCCGCGGAGCACGCGGGCCGTGACGTCGGCGACGTGCTTGATCGAGGGGTCGTCGGCCGAGAGGTCGCGGACGAGGGCCCAGCCGCTCGCATACGCCTCCACGCAGCCGGCGTTGCCGCAGCGGCAGGGCAGCGGATCCGCGTCGACCGTGCCCGTGACCGCGCGGGTGTGGCCGATGTCGCCGGCCGCGCCGACGGCTCCGCGGATCGTCGCTCCGTTGAAGACGAGGCCCGAGCCGATGCCGGTGCCGAGCTTCAGGCTGATCAGGTTGTCGGAGCCGTGGTGGCGCGACTCGGCGAGGGCGCGGGCGTTCGCGTCGTTCTCGATGACGACCTGCACGCCCTCGTACGGCTCGGCGAAGTAGCCGGCGATGTCGAAGTCGTCCCAGCCGGTCATGATCGGCGGGTTGCGCACGCGCCCGGCGGCGAACTCGACCGGCCCCGGGACTCCGACGCCGATGCCGGCGACCGCGTCGCCCTGCTGCAGCCGCTCGAACGCGGCGATCACCAGCGAGAGCACGGCGTCCGGTCCCTCCCAGACGTCGACGACGCCGCTCTCGTGCCGGAGGGGGGTGCCGCGCAGGTCGCAGGCGGCGGCGACGAATCCGCTCGCCCCGATGTCGGCGGTGAGGAACACCGTGCCGACGAGGTTCATCGCGAACATGCTCGAGGGGCGCCCGCCGGTCGACTCGCCGCCGGTGGTGGGGGCGATCAGGCCGAGCTCCACGAGGGTCGCGAGGCGCTGGTTGACGGTGGAGCGGGAGAGCCCCGTCTGCTCCATCACCGCGTTGCGCGAGATCTCGCCCTGCTCGCGGAACAGCGCGAGGACGTCGGCCACGTGCGAACCGGCCTCGCCGGTGGAGTACCCCGTCATCGCTCCCCCTCTTGTCACGGTCAGCGTACATGCCTGCCGACGGGAAACCTGAAGTTCCCCGACTTTCGTATTGCGGTAACGCGAAAGCCCGGGTAGTTTTCACACACCGGCACGCAGTGGTGCCACTGATCCTCAGGGATGACGATGAACCGCACAGCACGCCGCCTCCTCCCGGTTCTCGCACCGGTCGGCGCCCTCGCACTCCTCCTCACCGGCTGCGCCTCGGGTGGCGACACGGCCGCCGGCGGCTCCGGATCGACCAAGGTCGCCGCGGTCATCAAGGGCCTCGACAACCCCTTCTTCCAGGCGATGGAGAACGGCATCGAGGACACCGCGAAGGACGACTCCGTGGACGTCTCGGTGCAGGCCGCCGCCGACATCGGCGACACCACCGGCCAGGCCGACAAGCTCACCACCGTCGCCGGCCAGGACTTCGGCTGCCTCATCGTCAACCCGATCAGCGGCACGAACCTGGTGCAGGCCCTCGCCTCCGCCACCGGCAAGACGATCGTCAACATCGACAGCCCGCTCGACCCCGACGCGGTCGAGGCCGCGAACCTCGACGTCACCACCTACATCGGCACCGACAACGAGGCCGCGGGCGGCAAGGCCGGCGACTTCCTCCTGCAGCAGCTGCCCGCCGGCTCCGAGGTCGCCGTCATCGGCGGAGTCTCGGGAGACGTCACCAGCGCCGCCCGCGTCGACGGCTTCACCGCCGCGATCGGCTCCGACCTCACCGTCGTCCAGGAGGCCGCGGCCGACTGGAAGCGCGAGGTCGCGCTGACCAAGGCGACCGACATCCTCGCCGCGAACCCCGACGTGAAGGCGTTCTTCGCCGCGAACGACGACATGGGCCTCGGCATCGTCAAGGCCGTCGAGAACGCGGGCCTCACCGGCTCCGTCCAGGTGGTCAGCGTCGACGGCAACGAGGACGCGCTGCAGTCGGTGAAGGACGGCGGCCTCACCGCCACCGTCGCCCAGTACCCCTACGCGATCGGCCAGCTCGGCGTGCAGGCGTGCGAGGCCGTCGGCGCCGGCGAGGAGATCCCCGCCGAGATCGAGTCGCCCACCGCACTCGTGACCTCCGAGACCGCGGAGCAGGCCCTCGGCGCCTTCCCCCAGCCGTTCGAGGAGTTCGACAACCCGCTCGCCGCGCTCGTCCCCGGCAAGTAGGACCTCCCGCCCATGGCAACCCAGGAAGCGACCATGACCTCAGTCACCGCCCGACCCCCGGCCAGCGCCTCCCCGCTGCTGGCGAACCTCCGTCAGCTCAGCTTCTGGGCCGAGAACGCCGCACCGATCGGGCTCGTCGCCCTGGTGATCGTGTTCTCGATCGCGACGCCGACGTTCCTCAGCCTCGGCAACATCAAGGCGATGCTCGTCGCCGCCGCGATCCTGGTCATCCTCTCGATCGGCCAGTCCTTCGTCATCACCACCGGCGGCATCGACCTCTCGATCTCGGCGACGATGACCGTCGGAGCGGTCGGCTTCGGCATCGGCTGGAGCGCCGGCTGGGGCTTCTGGCTCTCGGCGCTCGCGGCCCTGCTCTTCGCGGGGCTGATCGGAGTGATCAACGGCTTCCTGATCGCGAAGGGCAAGGTCACCGACTTCATCGCGACACTGGGCACGCTCTCGGTGGCGACCGGCCTCGCGCTGATCGTCTCCGACGGCAAGCCGATCACGGTCGGCAGCCCCGAGCTGCTCCGCCTCACCACCGGCTCGATCGGGATCATCGGCTACCCGATCATCCTGGCCGCGGTCATCGGAGTCGTCGCCTGGGTCGTCATGTTCCGAACCCGCTTCGGCCTGCACGTGCAGGCGGTCGGCGGCAACGAGGAGAGCGCGGTCGCCAACGGCATCAAGGCCGGACGCGTGCGCATCGCGGTGTACATCATCGCCGCCGTCCTCGCCGGAGTCGGCTCGCTCCTCCTCGTCGCCCGCGTCGGCGCCGCGGAGCCGGCCATCAACACGCAGTACCTGCTCAACTCCATCGCGGCCGTCGTGCTCGGCGGAGTGAGCCTCACCGGCGGCAAGGCGAAGATCGTCGGCCCGATCATCGGAGCGTTCCTCCTGACCGCGCTGACCAACGGCCTGACCCTGCTCGGCGTCTCGCAGTTCTACCAGCCCCTCGCCGTCGGCCTGGTGGTCGTGCTCGCCGCCCTCATCACCCGCTACCAGAAGAAGTGAGCCCAGCCATGACCAGCGACATCCTGCTCGAAGCGCGGGACATCAAGAAGTCCTTCGGCGGCGTCCACGCTCTCAAGGGAGCGTCGATGTCGATGCGCCGCGGCGAGATCACCGCCCTGATCGGCGACAACGGCGCGGGCAAGTCCACCCTCGTCCGCTGCCTCTCCGGGGTGCACCCCGCCGACTCCGGCACCATCACCCTCGACGGCGACGTGGTGCACTTCACCACTCCGCTCGGCGCGCGGGACGGCGGCATCGAGACGGTGCACCAGACCCTCGCCCTGGTCGAGGACCTGACCGTGTGGCAGAACTTCTTCCTCGGCCGCGAGCTCACCAAGGGCGTGCCCGGGGTGCGGTTCCTGGACCGGACGCAGATGAAGAAGACGGCCCAGGAGCTGCTCGGCGACCTCGCCGTGAACGTCCCGCCGGTCACCAGCAAGGTCCGCCGCCTCTCGGGCGGCCAGCGCCAGGCGGTCGCGATCGCCCGGGCCGCGGGCTGGGGCAGCAAGATCGTGATCATGGACGAGCCGACCGCGGCGCTCGGCGTTCAGGAGACGGCACGCGTCGAGAAGATCATCCTCAAGCTGCGCGACGCCGGAGTGGCCGTGCTGCTGATCAGCCACAACTTCGACCAGGTGATGCGCCTGAGCGACCAGGTGTGGGTGATGCGCGCGGGCCTCGCCGTCGCCGGCCGCCGCACCGCCGAGACCAGCGGCGACGAGCTCGTCTCGCTGATCACGGGCGCGAAGGCCGCCTGATGCACCCCGAGTTCCTGCACCGCGGGAGCACGGAGCGCTCGTCGCCGATCGGGGTCCACGCGGGCCTGCTCGTCGGCGACTGGACGCCGGAGTCGGGGCGCCGCGCGATCGGCGCCGCCGCCTCGATCGGCTTCGACCTGATCGAGATCCCGGCTCCCGCCGACCCCGACGCCTCCGCGTGGACCGCCGACCTGCTCGACGAGCACGGGATCGACGCGGTCGTCTCGCTCGCGCTGGACGCCGACTCCGACATCACCGACCAGGCCACGGCCGGCCGCGGCGAGGAGCGGCTGCTGGCGGCCGTGCGGTTCGCCGAGGCCATCGGCGCGCGGTACGTCGGCGGAGTCACCTACTCGGCCATGCGCAAGTACGAGCACGCGGCCGACGCGGCTGCCCGCTCGCGCTCGCTCGACGTGCTGCGGAGGGTCGCCGAAGCCGCCGCTCCCGCCGGCGTCGTCGTCGGAGCGGAGTACGTGAACCGCTACGAGAGCAACCTGCTGAACACGGCCGCCCAGACCGCCGCGTTCCTCCGCGAGCTCGACGCGCCGAACGTGCTCCTGCACCTCGACACCTTCCACGCCCACCTCGAGGAGGTCGACCTCGCGAGCGCCGTCCGCGACGCCGGCGACCTGCTCGGCTACCTCCACGCCTCCGAGAACCACCGCGGAGAGCTGGGCACCGGGAGCACCGACTGGACCGGGCTCGCGGCGGCGCTCGCCGACTCCGGCTACCGCGGTCCGCTCACCCTCGAGAGCTTCTCGCCCGCCGTCCAGCCCCCGGCCTCGGCCGAGGGCATGGGCCTCTGGCGCGAGCTCTGGCACGACCCCGTCGCCCTCGCGACCTCCGGCCACGCGTTCCTCGCGGACCTGCTCGACACCGACCCCGCGGCCCGACGCCGCCCCTGAACCTCTCGAACCAAGGAGCACCACCATGACCACGAACCCTCTCGGAGTGCACGCCCTCGTCTTCGCCGGCGGCACCACCCCCGACGAAGTGACTGCGACGATCGAGCAGACCAAGGCGGCCGGATTCGACCTGCTGGAGCTCTCGCTGCACGACGTGCAGAACCTCGACACCGCCTCCGCCCGCACCGCCCTCGAGGCGAACGACCTCGGCATCGTCTGCTCGCGCGGCCTCGCCTTCTCGGCCGACGTCTCCAGCGACGACTCGGAGGTGGTGGCCCGCGGCGCGAAGCTGCTCGCCGACTCCCTCGAGACCACGCACGCGCTCGGCGGCACCCACTTCACCGGCGCCCTCTACAGCGCGCTCGGCAAGTACAGCGCGCCCCTCTCGGCCGCGGGCCGCGCGAACGTCGTCTCGGTGCTGACCGACCTCGCCGCCGAGGCCTCGACGAAGGGCATGACCCTCGGCCTCGAGATCTGCAACCGCTACGAGACCAACGTCATCAACACCGCCGCGGACGCCCTGCGCCTCGTTGACGACATCGGCGCCGACAACGTCCTGATCCACCTGGACACGTACCACATGAACATCGAGGAGGACGACTTCTTCCGCCCGGTGCTGCTGGTCGGGGATCGTCTCGGGTATGTCCACATCGGCGAGAACCACCGCGGCTACCTCGGCAGCGGCCACCTCGACTTCACGACGTTCTTCCACGCCCTCGCCGCGATCGACTACCGCGGACCCATCACCTTCGAGTCGTTCTCGTCGGCCGTCGTCTCGCCGACCCTCTCGAACGACCTCGCCGTGTGGCGGAACCTCTGGAACGACGGCCCCGCGCTCGCTCGCCACGCCCACGGCTTCCTGGTGAACGCGCTGGAGAGCAGCCGTGGCGAGGCCTGAGACCGAGGTCGCGCCCGACGCGGTGCGGCCCGGCCTCGACGAGCTGGCCGGGCGCGCGCTCGCGCTGACCTCGCCGGGCCGCCGCGCGATCGTCGCGATCGCCGGCAGCCCCGGGGCCGGCAAGACCACGCTCGCCCGGGCGGTGGTCGCCCGCGCGAACGAGCTCGCGGGGGAGGGGACCGCCGCCTTCGTGCCGATGGACGGCTTCCACCTCGCCAACGCCACGCTCGACGAGCTCGGCCGCCACGACCGCAAGGGCGCCCTCGACACGTTCGACGGCTGGGGCTTCCTCGCCCTGGTGCGGAGGCTGCGCGCCGAGACCGACCACGTCGTCTACGCGCCCACCTTCGAGCGCACCGTCGACGAGGGAGTGGCCGGCGCGCTGGCCGTGCACCCCTCCGCGTCGCTCGTCGTGCTGGAGGGCAACTACCTCCTCGTCGACGAGGGCCCGTGGGCGCTGCTGCGCGCCGAGTTCGACGAGGCCTGGTTCTGCGCGACTCCCGAGACCGAGCGCTTCGAGCGCCTGGTCGACCGCCACGTCTCCTTCGGCCGCGCCCCCGAGGCGGCCTCCGCCTGGGCCTCCGAGGTCGACGGGCGGAACGCGCTGCTGATCGAGGCCACTCGCGACCGCGCCGACCTGATCGTGTCGGGGACGGCGGCGGGGGTGGTCTGACGCCCGATGTGGCGGAGGAGCGGTCCGCTTCGGGGCGCGACCTCGGCTCTCGGGCGGGTCCGGCCGGCCGGCCGGTCGGACGACGGAGGACCCGTCGCCCGGCGGATGCGGTCTCGACGGGTCGGGTGCCAGGCTCGAGGGATGGACGACTCGACACGGAACTCCACGGAACAGCCCTCTCCCACCACCCCGCCGGCCGTTGCGCTCCCCGGAGCCGGGCAGCCGCCCCTCCCCGTCGCTCTCCTCCTCCTGCTGCGGCGGAGCGACGGGCGGCCCGCGGCCTCGTCGGGCGCTCTCGACACCGTCCTGGCCGCCTCCGTCCTCGCGGAGCTTTCCCTCCGGCGGCGCGTCGAGGTGGACGCCGGAGTCGTCGCCCTCGGGCCGGAGCGGTCCGCGCTCGGGGACGCCGTGCTCGACGGGGCACTCGGGTGGATCGCAGCGGAGCGCGCACCGCGCAGCGTCTCCTGGTGGATCGCCCGCCTCACGCGGAGGGAGCTGCATGCCGCCCTCCTCGAGCGGGTCGCCGTCGTGGAGCCGGCGGAGGACGAGCGGCTGCGGATCCGGGTCGCCGAGGTCCTCGCGGCTCGGACGGCGCCCCTTCCGTCGGACGCGGCGCTCATCGGCCTGCTCGACGCGGCCGGAGCGCTTTCGCCGAGGCCCGGCATCCCGGACCGGCAGGCGATCCGGTCGCTCGCGGCGCAGCACTGGGCAGGGCCGGCGGCTGCCGCCGTCCTCGCGGGAACCGCCGCGAGCGTCACGGGAGCCGCGGTGATCGCCGCGACGACGACGGTCACGATCACCGGCATGTGATCCGACGCGTGCGACTCGCTGAAGCCGCGCGCCCCTACTCCGCCGGGTAGTCGGGCGCGACGAAGACGCAGAACGGGTGGCCGGCCGGATCGGCGAGGACGTGGAGCGCCTCCTCCGGGTCGTTGCTCCTGTCCTCGATCAGCTCGGCGCCGAGGGCGAGCGCCCGGGTCTTCTGCCGGTCGAGCTCGTCGGCGTCCGCGACCATGAAGTCGAGGTGCAGCTGCTGCGGGACGGGCCCCTCCGGCCAGATCGCGCGCGGCAGGGCGGCCACCCGCTGGAACGTGAGCTTCGCGCCGTCGGCGGTGACGATCGCGACCCACTCCGCCCCGTCGTCCGAGCCGTCCGCGGGCGGCTCGTCGCCGGGGCGGTACTCGCCGCCGAGCAGGGCGAGGTAGAAGGCGGAGAGGGCGCGGGCGTCCTCCGTGTCGAGGACGACCTGGCGCAGGCGCATGCGGGCAGGGTACCGCCGGACGGCACCGGAGGGGGATGACGTGCTGTGCGGGACGGCTGCGGCGGGCCGGGCGTCGTGGGTCGCGGCCCGACGTCGGCTGAGAAGGGGCTCCCCGCCCCGACACGGCGGGCCGCGTCTCAGCGGAGGTCGTGCAGCTCTCTCGCTCCCGACCGCGCCGCCCTGCCACTCCGCGCCCGCTTCCTCAACCCCTCCCGGCTCCCGGCCTCGCGCCAGGGCCCGGCGCGTACTGTGGCCGCTGACTCACGACGGCTACGAGGGAGACACCATGACGGAGCAGATCGGAATCCCCGAGGCCGCGGCACTGGGGAGCGAGCGGCGGAGCATCGCGATCCTCGGAGCGGGCGGCGACCTCACCGAGCGGCTGCTGCTGCCGGGCCTGGGCCGGGTGGCCGAGCTCGCGCGCGACCTCGAGCTCACGCTGATCGGCGCGGCGCGCACGCCCCAGACCGACGAGGAGTGGCAGAGCCTCGTCCGCCGCAGCCTCGAGGCGGCCGGAGTCGCCGCGCACACGGTCGAGGCCCTCGCGTCGCGCGCGCGCTTCGTCGCCACCGACGCCTCCGACCCGGAGCAGCTGAAGGCCCTCCTCGACGCCTGCCCGTCGACTCCGGTGCTCTACGTCGCCCTGCCGCCGGCGATGGGGCACAAGGTCGCCGCCTCGCTCGCCGAGCTCGACCTCCCCGAGGAGCTGGTCGTCGCCATCGAGAAGCCGTTCGGCGAGGACCTCGACGACGCGATCGCCCTCAACGCGGCGTTCGCGAAGGTCCTCCCCGAGAGCCGCCTCTGGCGCATCGACCACTTCCTCGGCAACGCGACCGTGCTGGGGATGCTGGGCCTGCGCTTCGGCAACACCATGCTCGAGGCGAGCTGGAGCGCCGAGTGGATCGAGAAGGTCGAGATCGTCTACGACGAGACGCTCGGCATCGAGGGCCGCGCGGCCTTCTACGAGAAGACCGGCGCGCTGCGCGACATGCTGCAGAGCCACCTCCTGATGGTGCTCGCGCTGACCACGATGGAGCGCCCCGACGAGGTCGCGCCCGACGAGGTCCACGCGCGCATGGCCGAGGTGCTCGGCGCCGTGCGGCTCTGGCGCGACGACCCCTCCTCCGCCCGCCGCGCCCGCTACACCGAGGGCCGCGTCGACGGCCGCTTCTTCCCCTCCTACGTCGACGAGCCCGACGTCGACCCCGAGACCGGCACCGAGACCCTCGCGCAGCTGCTGCTCCAGGTCGACACTCCGCGCTGGGCGGGCGTCCCCTTCGTCCTCCGCTCCGGCAAGGCGATCGGCGACCCGCGCCGGGAGGTGGCGATCCACTTCCGCGCCGCCACGCCCCCGCGCGGCCTGCAGGCGGCCGAGGGCGACGCCGGGACGGTCCTCCGGATCGGCCTCAAGGGCGGCGACGTCAGCCTCGACCTGGTCGTGAACAGCGCCGACGAGCTGACCGACCTCGAGCGCACCACCCTGACGGCGCAGCCCGGCGCGGCCACGCTCGACCCCTACGCGCAGGTCCTCGCCGGGATCCTGCAGGGCGACACCCTGCTCTCGGTCCCCGGCGATGTGGCCGAGCAGTGCTGGCGCATCATCACTCCGGTGCTCTCCGCCTGGGCCGCGGGTGACGCTCCGCTGGACGAGTACGAGGCGGGGAGCGCGGGGCCCGAGGGCTGGTGAGCTCGCGGTGAGGCGGGCGGGCTGAGGCGCGAGAGCTGAAGCGTCGGCGTGAGGCCGTGTCGGCTCCGCCGGCGCCGGACACGTTGCCGCCCGCCCGGCTCCGGTCGCTCCGCTGCTGCCCGCTCCGCTGCTGTCCGTCCCGCGTCGGCACCCCCGCCCGTTGACCCTCCCGCCCGTTGACCCTCCCGCCGGGGGAGACGGGATGCTGGAGGCATGGTGGGCATCGGGGAGTACGCAGGCATCACGGGTCTGAGCGTGAAGGCGCTCCGGCACTACGACGAGAAGGGCGTGCTGGTCCCGGCGGAGGTCGACGAGCGGTCGTCGTACCGTCGGTACGCCGACGCGCAGGTCCGGGCCGGAGTCGTGATCAGCGCGCTCCGGAGCGCAGGGGTGCCGCTGCCCGAGGTCGCGGCGGCGACTCGAGCCGGCACCGCGGCGGAGGCGCTGCAGGCGCATCGGGAGCGCGTGCTCGCGGAGCGGGAGCAGGAGGACCGGGCGTTCGAGGCCGCCGAGGTGACGCTGGGGGCGCTCGCCGTGCCGGTCGAGGTCGCCGAGCGGACGATGCCGGCGCAGCCGTACGTCGGCCAGGTCCTCACGATCGCCCTGGACGAGGCCGACGGGCCGGGCGACGACGAGGCGAACGAGATCTTCGGCGCACTCGCCACCCGAGTGCACGCGGCAGGGCTCGGGCCGACAGGACGTTTCTGGACGGCGCTCCGGGCGGGCGAGCGGGGTTCGGCGGAGCTCGTCTGCTGCTGGCCGACGTCGGCGGAGGCGGAGGGCGACCTCGCCGATCTCGCCGCGATCCTCCCCGCGCGCACCGAGCTGGTCGCCACCTGGCACCCCCGCGACGGGGAGGAACTGCCCGAGGGGACCCTGCATCCGGCGATCGTCGCGCTCTTCGACGCCGCCGGAGACCGCGGTCTGCGGCTCGACGGGGTCGAGGTGCGGCAGACGGTGCTGGGGGAGGGGCCGGAGGACGTGGCGGTCGAGGTGTCGCTGACCGTCGCGGGGTGAGGGAGGCCGAGGCGTGCCTCAGGTGGGCCGGGTGCCAGCGCTCGAGGACCGGCTCGGCAGGACCGGCTCCTCAGGACCGAGCGGAGGCGGGTGTGGCGCCGTCCGGCCGATCCCGCGCCACTTCGTGCCACGGTCCGGGCCGTCTCCGTAGGCTCAGACGCATGACGAGCGGAGTCGAGGCCGGAGTCCATCGCGGTGACGAGCGGACGGTCCTCGACCGCCCGTGGTTCGCGGTCGCGGCCTCCCTGGTCTTCGCCTTCGGCTGGCTGGTGGTCCCCGGCGTCGGCTGGCTGATCGGCGCCGTCGCCGTTCTCTGCAGCTCGGCGTGGACGCGGTCGGAGAAGGGATCGGCGTTGGCGATCCCGCTGGTCGCGGCCGCTCTGGTCGGCAGCGGGGTCGGGCTCTTCTACGGTCTGCACGGCGCGCCGAGCTCCAGCCTGACGACGTGGACGGTGGTGGGGGCCGGGATGCTGGCGGGAGGCGCGGCGACTGCGCTTCTGGGGGTCCGGCTGTGCGCTCGGGCACTCCGCCGGCCGGAGGAGTCCGCTGGAGGCTCGCTCTCACCAGCTGCCCCGGCCTCGGGCGCGCACGACGTCAGCTGAGAGGAGGGGCGTGGGCTCCTGAGGGAGGCCGCCCTGTCTCAGCGGAGGTTGTGCGGCCGCTCGCCGGCCCCGCTCGCGTCGTAGCGGAGCCGCACCAGCTCCGAGCCCGGCAGAACCGTCGCGTCGAGGAGGCGCAGGCCGTGCTGCGGCGCCCCGGAGTAGAGCGGCGTCCCGCCGCCCGCGAGGCCTGCGCCGACGAGGACGATCAGCTCGTCCACCAGGCCCTGCTCGAGGAGCGGATTCCAGGTCGTGCCGCTGCCGAACATCAGCAGGTCACCCCGGTCGCCCTGCTTGAGCAGCTCGATCTCGGCCGGACCCTGCTTCCGCGGCACGATCCGGGTGGTGGCGGCCCACGGCGCCTCCGGATCGGGAGCCAGGGAGTCGCTGATCACCAGCGCGTCGAGCGACGTGACCAGCCGCGCGGTCTCGTGCTCCCGCTCGCCCGCCGTCCCGTCCGCGGCGACGGCGCTCCAGCTGTCCCAGTTGTCGCGGAACCAGCGGCCGCCGTAGACGAGCGTGCCCGCGCGGCGCAGCAGCTCGAGGTTGTGGTCGTTGAACGCGTCCTCGAACGGCAGCGCCGAGAGGGCGTGCCCGGGCCCCTCGAAGCGGCCGTCGAGCGAGGTGAGAACGGAGACGACGAGCCTGCTCATGCGGGGGATGCTACTCAGGCGGCGGTGCCGGGTGAAGGGGTGCGCACCCCTCCTCACATCGCCGCCCCCAGCGCGCCCCGCAACGTCGCCCGCGCCCGCGCGTGCCGGCTCCGCACGGTCGCGGCGCGGAGGGACAGGATCTCGGCCGCCTCGGCGAGGGAGAAGCCGTCCCAGTAGACGAGGGTGATGATCTCCTGGTCGACGGGCTTCAGCTGCGCGATCGCGGCGCGGACGTCCTCCGCCGCGTCGTCGGCGGGTGCGGGCGGGGTGATGCGGAGCTCCTCCGCCAGCCGCTCGACCAGCGCGCTCCTCCGGGTCGCGGTGCGGCGCTGGCCCGAGAGCACCCGCCGGGCGACGCCGAACGCCCACATCCGCGCGGGCGTCTCGTCCTCGGGGATCGACCGCTCCTTCCGCCAGAGGATCAGGAGGGTGTCGCTGAGGAGGTCCGCGGCGTCCTCGGGGCTCGCCGTCCGCCGTGCGAAGTAGCGGAAAAGGTCCGGCGCCTCCCGCTCGACCAGGGCCGTGATCTCGGCCCAGCGGTCGCGCGCGGGGGAGCGGACGGCGCTGCGGGCCATGGACGGCGCCGCCTCGCCGGCGCTCATCACAGCGCTCCGGTGCAGTCGGTGCTGCCGCCCAGGCCGCCGTCGCCCTCGACGATCACGCCCTCGGGGATCGTGTCGAGGATGTGGTCGTCCGCCGCGGTGATCCAGGCGCGCCAGCGGATCGTCTCCTCCGAGAGGCCGGGGCCGTCGCTGTTCATGTCCGAGGCCAGCCAGGCGGGGTCGGTCGTGTAGGCGAGCGCGTCGTCGTGGATCCGCTGGCCGATGCCGTTCCAGTCCTGCGCGCGCAGGTAGTCGGTCGCGGAGGTGGTGACCTCGCGGTAGTCGATCTCGCCGTTGAAGTAGTCGATCGAGCACGACACCGCTGCGCCGGAGTCGGTGGTGTAGCTGATCGGGATCGTGAAGTCGGGGACCGAGCGGACGTCGGTGCCGGCGCTGGTCGCCAGCACGAGACCCGGGACGAGGAGGACGGGAGCCGCCAGCCACCACGCCCTCGACCGCGCGGGACGGCGGGGCGCGCGTTCGCGGGTCTCGGCGATCACGCTGTGCAGGGCGGTGCGGACACCGGGCGCCCGGTCGTCGGTCGCGGGGTCGCTGCGGGAGAGCAGGTCGTCGAGTGTGCGTCGCGTCATCGGGTCCATCCTTCGTCGGTCGGGCGTCTACCGAGTACGTGGCCGGGTGGGGCCCGAGCGTTGCACGGGACCTGACGGGAGGAGTGAGCCGAGCCGGTCGCGCGCGCTCACTTCTTAGAACTCCATCGCGAGGACCCGTCAAAAGGCGCCATATTCGGCTTCACCCCGGTCCTTTTCTCATCGGTTATGGCCCCGACAAGGGGGGCTCACTTCTCTATGGCGGGAGGGAGGCCGACCTATACGTTCATCTTCGGAAGCCCGCGGGGAATGCGTGCTCCCCTCCGGAGTCTGGGGCCTCCGCACTCGCTGCGACATCCGTGTCGTTCGTCGTGTCGACGTTTCGCTCATCTCCACGATCGACAACACGACTGAGAAGCAGAACCATGGCTTTCACGACCCGGCGGCGCCGCCACTCACGGCACCGAGCGCCGTCGCGCCTCGGAATGCGGGCCGTCGTCTTCGCGACGATCGGCGCTCTCCTCGTCGGCTCGTGGGGGCTCGGCGACGTCTCCGCCTCGTCTCCCGCTCAGGCCGCGAACCAGGCGGATCCGGTCGCCGGCGACGCCCCCGCCCTTCTCCCGACGCCGGTCGCACCGACACCGCCGACAGCCCCCGAGGCCGATCCGGCACCCGCTCCGTCGGCACCCACTCCGTCAGCGTCCGCCCCGTCGACGTCCGCCCCGCCCGCACCCGCCGAGGCCGCGGAGTCGCCGAGTGCCACGGCGGAGGAGCCCGCTCAGGACGAGCCCGATCCCGCAGCGCCCCGCGGCGCCGCAGAGACGGAGCAGCCCGTCGAGCCGGCGCCGGCCGGGTCGGCGCCCGCTCCTCCGGCGGCCTCGGACGACGATCAGGAGTCGGACCGCGGACCACCCGCGACGGCGCGAGCAGCGGGAGGCTTCTCCACACTCGCCGCCGGCGTCGCCGAGGCCCCGCGACAGGTGTGGACGGAGACCTTCGAGCAGGGTCTGACGACCGCACCGAGCGCGCTCACCGCCTACGCGAACGGCCGCTACACGGCAGCCACCGGCTGGTCGACCGCCACGAACTGCACCGGCGTCCTGGTCAACTACACGGCGCCCTACCCCAACGCCGCCTTCTGCCCGACCCGGCCCCTCCTCACCGTCGGCACGGGATCGTCGGCCGCACGCGAGACCCGCCGCATGGCGGACGTCCTCGGCCAGGTGGCGGCCGGAGTGCCGGGGTCCACCTCCAGCACCGCACCGGCCAACGGCTCGAACACCGGCACGCAGGCGAACCACGCCCTGGTCGAGTACCCGTACGCCACCATCACCGGCGGCACGACCGTCGCCCAGAGCGCCGCGGGGATCGGCGTCTCCGCTCCCGCCGCCCGCTACTACGCCGTCGGCATGAACGCCGCCGGCGGGCAGTGCGGGACGAACAACGCGTCCCTCTCCCTCAACCTGATCTCGGGCGGGTCCACCGTCCTCACCGGATTCGCCGCACCGGTCGTGCCCTGCGCCGCGACCGGCAGCGTGTTCTACACGTCCCCGACCCTCCCGCTGGTCGGCGGCCTCGGCGCGCTCGTCGATCCCGCGCTCCCCGCCTCCGCCCGCGCCGTCGCCTACACCGGCACGAGCACCGCGCTCCTCACTCCGGCGCAGATCGCCGCAGCCCAGGTGCAGCTCGTGAACACGGTCACCGGCACGGGAAGCGCCTTCGCCGTCGACGACCTCCGCGTGCTCGACGTCACCCCCGCTCTCGATGCGGCCTTCACGCAGGCCGTGCCGACCGCGACGGTGCCGACCACGCTGACCTACACGGTCACCAACACCAGCGACCTCCTCGCGAAGGCCGACTGGCGCTTCTCGACCGCGCTCCCGGCCGGCCTCGTCGTGGCCCCGACGCCTGCCGTCGGCGGGTCCTGCACCGACGTCACCGGAACGGCGTTCGCCGTCACAGCGGCCGCCGGATCCTCTTCCGTCTCGACCGTCGGCGGCGACCTCGCCGCGGGCGCGACCTCCTGCACGGTCTCCGTGGACGTGGTGGCCGCCGCCGCCGGGACGTACAGCACCGGGACCACGACTCCCACCGGCCTCATCGCCTCCGCCCCCACGTCGGTGACGGTCCAGGCCGCGACGACCCTCACCGTCCGGAAGAACCTGCCCGTGCGCAGCGCCACGGGCGACCAGTTCACGCTCTCGGTGCGCAGCGGCACGACCGTCCTCGCGTCGGCGACCACCACGGGCACCGCCACCGGGATCCAGGCCGCGCAGATCAGCCGCCTCACCGTGCAGTCCGGAGCGACGTACACGATCGCCGAGGCGCAGACCGCGGGCGCGGGCCTGGGGTACTCCAACAGCTACGAGTGCTCGCGCGGCGGCACGGTCATCGCCTCCGGAGCCTCCGCCGCCGGGTCGATCACGATCCCCAGCGAGGCGGGAGCGGAGGTGCTCTGCACCTTCACGAACACGGTGCAGACGCCCCGCCTGTTCTGCGACACAGGCCGCTTCTACTCCCTCACGGCGGCCGGCGCCCTGCAGCAGGCCGACATCGTCACGGGATCCCTGACCTCGATCGGCAGCTGGTCGGGGACCGCCGAGGCGAACGCGCTCGGCGTCGGCGCGAACGGTGCCTTCGCCTACGCGCTGGACCGCTCGTCCGACGCGACGGACGTCGACGCCGTCCTCAAGTGGACGCCGGACGCCGGCTTCCAGAGGATCGCGAACAGCGCGTACACGACCGTGGCCGGCGGAGCGCAGGTGGCCGGCAGCATCGTCGCCGGCGCGGTCGACCTCCGGACGGGCCGGTACCTGTTCGGCAGCTTCGCGAGCGGCCAGTTCTACATCTGGAGCTTCACCGAGGCCAACCCCGTCGCCACCCGGTTCGCCCTCGTCGGCTCCTTCCCCACCTCCGGAACCCCCAACGGCAACGGCGACATGGCGTTCGACGCTCGCGGCAACCTCTACGTCGTCGGCGCGGGCTCGGTCAACAACGCGAGCAGCGCCGCGATCTTCACCGTGCCGGCCGACGCCCTGGCCGCGGCGACCGGCGGCACCCTCCCGGTGAACACCTCGATCGCGAAGGCCGTGACGGGGACCGACGCCGCCTTCGCCAACATCAACGGCATCGCCTTCTCGCCGCGCGGAACCGTCTACCTCGCCAACGGCGACGTCGCCGCCGCGAACGGCGCCCCGGCGATTCCCGGCAGCGCCTACGAGTTCGACGCCACCACGTGGACCCGCGTCAGCGGCACGCCGCGCGTGAGCGTCAACGCCGTCGACCTCTCCGGCTGCTCCTCGCCGGCCACGATCACCGTGCAGAAGAGCGTGGTGGGCCGCCTGGCCGCGGCGGACCAGTTCCAGCTCACGGCCGCCGCCGGCTCCCCGGCGTCGCCGTTCGCCACGGCCACCACCACCGGCGCCACCACCGGCCGCCAGACCGCGCAGATCGGCCCCTTCCCCACTCCGATCAACAGCACGGTGACGGTCTCGGAGGCGATGGCCGCGGGCTCCGCCTCCCCGATCACCGCCTACACGAGCATCTACGAGTGCTACGCGGACGGCGTGCGGGTGAGCACGGGCTCGAACCCGACCGGGACGGTCACCCTCCCGAACCGGCTCGGCGTCAACGTCACCTGCACCTTCTTCAACTCCCCGCGCCCCGCCTCGACGGTGCGCATCACCAAGACGATCCGGGACGCCTCCGGCACGACCCGCCCCGGCGCGGACTGGACCGTGGGCACGACGGCGACGGCCACCGCGGGCACCGTCGCCCTGCTGCCGGAGCAGTCGCCCCGCCAGCAGACGGACGCCGCGGGCCAGGCCGCCTGGACCGTCCTGTTCGGCACGGAGGCGTCGCGGGCGACGCTCACCGTCTCGGAGGTGCAGCAGACAGGCTTCGCGTTCGTCAGCGGCGCCTGCACGGTCAACGGCACCGCCCGGGCGACCACGTTCTCGCAGTCCGGGACCGTCATCAGCGCGAGCCTCACCGGCATCGCCTCCGCGGCGGTCGTCGAGTGCTCGATCGTGAACCGGCCCACGGCATCCCTCACGCTGGTGAAGACGGTGAGCTCCGGCAGCGCGCTGCCCAGCGACTTCACGCTCAGCGCCACCGGCCCGACCGGCGCCCTGCCCGGCCCGACCGGCCGCGCGGGCTCCGCTGGCGTGTCGGCGATCCCCGTCACCCCGGGTGCCGCCTACCGGCTCGCCGAGACCGGCGGTTCCGCGACCTACGTGCAGACCGCACCCTGGCAGTGCCGCACCGACACCGGCGCCGCCCTCACCGTGAGCGCGGCCGGAGACGTGACCCCGACGAACGGCGCCGCCGTCACCTGCACCGTGGACAACGCCAGCGCGACGATCACCCTGGTCAAGCAGGTCCTGCGCCCCCAGACCGGTTTCCAGGCGGCCGACTGGCGCGTCACCGCGACGCCCGCCGTACTGGCCGGAGCGACGCTCCCGACGGAGACCCGGGTCGGCGTGGAGTACGCCGCCGCGGGCAACCCGGCGAGCACCTTCGAGGTGCGACCGGGTCACGGCTACACGCTGTCCGAGGCGGCGACGGATCCGACCCGTCGCCTCGCCTACCAGGAACTGCGTCTCGAGCGCCTGACCGGGACGACGTGGTCCCCGGTCGCCTCGCGGACGATCACGGCCCCCACGGCCGGTCAGACGGCGGTCTACCGCTTCGTCAACGCCCCCGTGGACCCCACACGCCTGCCGCTGACCGGTGGCGCCAGCACCGACGCGTTCCTCCTGGGCGGGGGGTCGGTGCTCACTCTCGCACTCGGCCTCCTCCTCTGGGAGCGGCGCCGGAGGCTGCGAGGCCCCTCCCGGTGACGCCCCGACCGAGAGCCCCGGCGCTCTCCCGCAGACCCCTTCCCGCACACCTTCGACTCCACGACACCAGCACTCACGACCTCAGTAGGAGAGATCACATGTCCCGCTCACTCACCAGGCGGCTCGCCGCCGCAGCCGGCGTCCTCGCGCTGAGCGCTGCGGCGGTCTTCACCGCCGTCGCGCCGGCGTCAGCGGTCACGCTGCCCGGCAACATCGACCCGACCATCAGCCGCACCCTCACCGTGCACAAGCTCGCGCTGGGCTCCAACAACGGCCAGGCGATCGGCACCGGCCAGGAGATCACGGTCCCCGGCGATGCGCTGCCCGGCGCCGTGTTCACCGCCGCGCGCGTCCAGGGCGTCGACCTCACCACGCCCGACGGCTGGAACCAGGTCGCGAACCTGACCCCGGGCACCGCCGCGACCCGTGTCACCGCCGCCGACACCTTCACCGCCACCAGCGGCACGGACGGCGAGGCCGTGTTCAACAACGGCGCGAGCATGCCGCTCGGCCTCTACCTCGTGACCGAGACCCAGCTCCCCGCCGGAGCGACCAACGGCGCGGCGCCGTTCCTCGTCACCCTGCCGTTCCCGACGGGCCCGACCGGTGCGCCGGCGAACCAGTGGATCTACGACGTCCACGTCTACCCCAAGAACGCGGTCACGGAGCTCACCAAGACGCGCGTCCCCGCGGCGGCGAACTCGGTCGAGGCGCGCAACCCCGACCTCATCCGCTGGGCCATCGCCTCGGACGTCCCGGTGCTCGCCGCCGGTGACACGCTCGACACGTTCACCCTCACCGACACGCTCCCCGCCGAGCTGACCTACCTGCCGACCGGCCCGGCCGGCGTCGCCCCCACCGGCATCACGGTGACCAGCGCCGCGGGCACCGCGCCCGCACCGGCGTTCATCGCGAACACCGACTACACGCTCGGCTACGACGCCGCGACCCGGAACGTGACGCTGAACTTCTTGCAGTCCGGCCTCACCAAGCTCCAGGGCCTGCAGGGCGGCGTCGTCACCCTCACGGTGCTCACCCGCGCCACCGCCATCCCGGCCAACGGCATCATCACCAACTCGGCGACGAGCGTCGTGAACGGGGCCACGGAGACAGTCACCGGCAGCACCCCGATCGGTCAGCTGACCGTGTACGCCTACCAGAACAACGGCGCCAACCGCGTGCCGCTCGCGGGCGCGGTCTACCAGGTGTTCCTCACCGAGAACGACGCCAATCTCGGCCAGAACCCGGTGTTCATCAACGGCAACCAGAACTGGACCACCGGAGCGAACGGGATCGTCGAGATCCCGATCATCACGCCGGGCAACTACTACGTCCGCGAGCTGACCCCGCCCGCCGGATTCCGTCTGCCCACCCCGGCCCAGGTGCTGACGCAGGTCGTCGCCGGACCGAGCTCGGCCACCGCGCCGATCCAGAACTACGTCGAGTTCCTCCACACCCAGGTGCCGGCGTTCGCCCTGCCCCTCACCGGTGGCGGCGCGCAGTGGTTCACCCTCGGTGGAGGCGCGCTCCTCGCCCTCGCGATCGGTTCGGGCCTGATCGCCTCGCGCCGCCGCACCGCGCTGGCTGCTCAGACCGCGGAGTAACGTCGCACCATGACGAAGTCGAATGCGGGGCACCCGTCGGGTGCCCCGCATTCCTCTGTCTCCGACCCGTTCCCCAGCAGGAGGCTGCTCCACCGCCGGCCGCGGTGGCGGCTGCCGATCGCCCCGCTGGTCATCGCGCTCATCAGCCTCTCGGGAGTGGCGCTGCTGCTGTACCCCGTCGCCGCCAGCTGGCTCAGCGCCGTCGAGCAGGCGCGCGAGATCGACTCCCTCACCCAGGACATCACCGACCTCGGCGCCGAGACCCTCCGGCAGAACCTCGTCGAGGCCCGCGCCTACAACCAGAGCCTCAGCGGAGGCGGCGCGGCCGTCGCCGCGAACGAGCGCCTCCCCCTCGCCGACGACGAGCAGGTCGCCGACCGCGAGCGCTACTCCTCCCTCCTGCGCGGCGACGCCGAGGGTCTGATGGCCCGGATCCGGATCCCCGCCATCGACGTGGACCTGCCGATCTTCCACGGCACGAGCGACGCCGTCCTCGAGCGCGGCGTCGGCCACCTCCAGGGCACCGCCCTGCCGGTCGGCGGCCCCTCCACCCACTCGGTGCTCACCGGCCACCGCGGCCTCGCCTCGGCCGAGCTCTTCACCCACCTCGACCGCGTCGACGTCGGCGACACCTTCACCATCGACGTCTACGGCGAGGTGGTCACCTACCGCGTGCGCGAGACACTGGTCGTCGAGCCGGAGGACACGCAGAGCCTCCTCGTGCAGCCCGGCCGGGACCTCCTGACCCTCGTCACCTGCACCCCGCTCGGGATCAACACCCACCGCATCCTCGTCACCGGCGAGCGGGTGATCCCGACGCCGCAGTCGGACGTGGACGCGGCGGGGGAGTCGCCCGACGTCGCCGGGTTCCCGTGGTGGGCGATCGCGGCCGGAGGCGCCGTGGTCGCCGCCGGGGTGTACGTCTGGTGGGCGGGGCGGCCGGCGCGCGGCGCGTGGGTGCCGGTGGTGGTCGCCGGTGAGGAGCGGGACAGGGTTCCTGCGGATCTGTGAGGCGAGGGCGTACGGTCCTCCGCCGTCCTGCTCCGGTCGCCTCGGCGCCGTGCTGTCCCCGTCACCGGGATCGCGGCTGTGCCGACCCGGTCAGGCGGGGCGCCACTCCTCGAGGAACTCGGCGACCGTCTTCGTCTCGAGGTCGAGCTCGACCTGCCCGAGGAGGTAGTGGGGATCGGTGAGGTCGGCCTTCACGCGGATGATCTCGGCGCCGGTGTCGAGGCGGACGACGACGAGGTCGTAGGGCGCGAGGATCCCGCTGCCGAGCGCCATGTCGATGGTGAGGCGGAGCCGCCCGAAGCGCCGCAGCTGCAGCTCCGCGCGGAGGTGCTCGGCGGCGACCTCGGGGGCGTCGGGAGTGGGGTCGGGCATGGGGGAGACGGTACCGAAGCGGGGGTGGCAGATCACTGGCCGCGCCCGCGGTCGGCGGAGACACGACCGGAGTCGCTGTGACGCGGTCAGTCCCGCAGCCCGACCGTCACCGCCCGGCTCTCCGGCGCCTCGATCAGGTTCTTCGCCACCGCGGCGGAGAGGTACGACGTCGCGTCGTGCCGGCGGAGGGTGACGACCGAGGCGACGGCTCGCACCGCCAGGACGATCGGAGCGAAGCTCGGCCCAGAGGTCAACCAGTCTCCGACCGCGACGCCGACCTCGGTCATCGGGATCAGCAGAGTCATCGGATCGAGTCGCCCTGCGTCTCTTCGCCTAGTCGCGGAATCATTTCTGCCGCCTATGTGGAGGCGGTTCGGCTGGATACGGTCAACGCTCGTGGCTTCGAAAGTAGCGCCCGCCAGCGCCGTTCGCTAGCGACCCGCGAGGCCGGACCCGCCACCATCCCTGTCCAGATCGCGGAGAGCGACGAGACGACTGCGGTCCGGATCGTCCAGCGGACTAGCGAGAACGATCAATGCCCCGATCTAGCGTCCGCGGACCACAACGCTCCGCGCAGCGCGCCCGCGACGAGTGAGCTTGCGCACAGGCCAAGGCCGCTGCGAAGGCCGAGCTGACCGCACGCGGATTCGCGATCCTCGACAGCGAGGTCTACTACGCCGACACCAGCCACACCAGCATCCGCGACCTCCGCAAGGAGGACGGCTCCCGGGTAGACGCCGCCGACATCGAGAACGTCGAGGGACGCGCCGCAGATGTACGGGTTGTGTTCACCGGCAAGAGCGCCGATGCCAGCTAGTACTTCACTGACCAGCAAGCCGCGGGCTTCCGCAAGGAGGGAAGGACTACCTGCAGGCCCCATGCTCGACGAGCAGGAGGCCGAGCGTCGCATACTCATCTCCTGCAACAAAGTGTGGAAAGCGGCAGAGACGGTCCCCCGCGAGTGGATCGCCTCGTTCCTCTCCCGCAAGACCCTCCCGAAGGACGCGGACCGCGTGATCGCGCTGGGCCTCACCGTGCACCGCTTCTCGGTGTCCTCCGGAATGAGCGGCGGCAACGCCCTCGCGCACACCCTCCTCGGGATCACGCAGCCCTCCGGCTACCACGCCGACGCTCTCGCCGCACTCATCGAGGCGAACCCCGCGAAGGCCCGCCTCGTCGCGCTGGCCGTCGTTCTCGGAGGCGAGGAGGCAAACACGAGCAAGGAGTCGTGGCGCCGCGGCGACGAGCGCGCCGCCGCTCACTTCCGCCAGCTCGCGGCCTGGGGCTACGCGCTCTCCCCGGTCGAGCAGGTCGTCACCGGCGACACCACCGCCGCCGACGCCGCGGGCCTCAGCTAGCCCGCTCCGCGGGGACCGGCAGCCGCCGGTCCCCGCCCTCCCGCCTCGACTCAGCAGAAAGGCCCACCATGACCACCACCACGACTCCCACCGTCGACGTCGACGTGTGGGGACACACCCCGGCGCTGCGCGACGCGCAAGCCGCCGTCGACGCCGCCGCCGCCTCCGGCGACCAAGCCGCGACCGCCGCCGCCGCGCGAGCGCTCATCGTCGCCGCGGCCGCGCACGGCTGGCCCACCGCGACCGCCCTCGTGTTCAAGTATGAGACGACCGACCCCGTCGCCGGAGTCGGGGGACTCTAGCGAGTCCTCGACGCCGCCGGGACCGTACTCCGAGCGTGGGACGACGACCCCGACCCGATGACCGACGAGTCCGAGGAGGAGTTGGTCGCCCTCGACCTCATCAGCAACCGCCGCGCGACCCAGGACTACACCGACTTCGGACAGCCCATCGGCTCCACCGTGCTCATGCTCCACACGCTCGCGCTCTGCACGACGGGGAGAGCCCCCTCGACCCCCCCCGGTCACGCGCGTGGAACGGCCACCCGCGCTCGAGTCGTGTTCAGCGGCGGGGACGCGGCTTGTACGTCTTCCCCGCCCGAATGTTCCGATTCTCGATCACACCCACGACCGCCAGGCCCACGGCAACGGAGAGGATCAGCGCCCAACCGAGGACGTTGAACCACTCACCCGTGAAGGCCGCGTAGGTCTGCTCGCCGGCGATCGCGAAGAGCATCAACGACAGGCCGAACCACACCATGCCGTTGGAAATCAGCGCCGTGCGCGCGAGCTTGGTGCGAGGCTTCGACATGTTCTCACCCTCCCACCGCGACCTGAGCGTGTCTACGTGCCAGCAGAAGGAGAATAGATCATGCCTTCTAATGCATCTGTCAGCGATAACGAGTTCCCGGGCCTGAACGAGCAGTTCTATGAGATGGCGCCACACCGCTATCTCGACTCGCGGTTGACAGCCCTGCTTCTCATGGTAGGTGAGGAAGACGACCAGGCTCAATCACCGAAATCCATTCGATTTGGCTCCATCACGGCTGAAGTTGAGGGGCTCAGTCGGCAGGAGCGCAGCGAATACGCGGCGATCGAATCCACCGTGCTCCTGCACCACGCGAGCGAGGCGCTGTTGCGGCTCTACCTTGCTCATGCGCGCTCGAACCCGTGCCCCTGGGTTGCGCTGTCGGAGTTCACCAACGCTCGCGAGTTCAAAGAAGCAGTCCGCAAGCTGCGCCGGGATCTCGAGCGGGAAGAGACGATGGCGGACCTCCTGACCGTCTTCACCGGCTCGCCCGACCGCTCAATCTTCGTAGATGAGACAGAAGAACGATGGATAGACCACCGCGACGCCCTCGTCCTTCTCGTGCATCACTGCGCGGACGTCTTCCTGAACCAATCGAACATCTATAACGCCGCCAAGCACGGGCTCGCGCTCGGCTCTCAGGAGGTCGGATTCAGCCTGAAACCGCCAGGCGACGCGCCAGCGTTGGAGCGAACCGGCCCAACACTCAACTTCCTCGAAACTGCAGGCCCACCGAACGACAAGCACTGGCGGCGGACTCTTCAATTCGTACAGCCCGACACCAACGTGGGGTGGGTGGCGCTCATCCTGCGAGAAATCAAGGTGCTTTGGTCCATTGCCCGCCGACGTCGCGTGCGCAATGTCGATGAGCTGCACATCACCTTCCTGCAGCTCGGAGCCGTGAAGGAACTCCTGAGGCAGGAGGCTCCCGACGCCATGAATCTCTCGGGCTTTTCGGAACGACTGCACGCGGACAAGCCGCAACCCGCCGGTAGCGGCAGAAGCATTCGGAGTCCGCGGCCGCAAATACGCCGCCGCTGAGCGGGGCTGGCGGTCCTCTCTGAGGATCGGCTACCCAACGTTCGATTGGTGCTTCAAGTCTCAAAATCAGGCTCATCAACTGACGTCGCCAACTGGCCGTGTTGTGAGCCGCTCCAACACATCAGACGGGAACAAGCGCATGTCGGAAAGGATTGATTCTACCGCTAAGCGGTTCGCTTCGACGTCGTCGCTATGACGCAAAACAATGAGCGCGTCCCAAAGTTTTGTCGCATCATCCGCAAGGGTCAAGATGTCCCGAGGCATTATATAAAACACGTTAGGATTTGACGCCGTTACCGCTTCAGGGGCGAAAGCCTGCCTTGGAGTCATTATGGTGCTGGCTGACTGAGGAGGAATCGACTCAGACCGATTTGAGCTGAGGAGAGCGAGTTGACTGTTCGTTTGCCGAACGTCTTGTAGCGGCACTAGGCCGGAAGAACTTTCGTCAGACTTCGCCTCGACTGTTAACCACAGCGCGTCCTCCCAACACCAAGCGGAGTCACATTGACCATCGTCAGGCGGCTTGTAGGACTCAGCGCCTAAAAGGCGCCCAAGAATTGAGAGTGCTGGCTCATAAAGGCCTGGAGCCGTGAATTGCAGTCCTTTTCTCATCTCCTCCGCCCGCCTATCATGTGCCTGCACGTTGATAGACTTGAGATCGTCGACGAGTCGAGATATCGCTGCCTTATCCCATGTCGGCCGGTCCAGGACGGCGCGGCCTGGGAAGGGAAGAACTTCACGAATCCACGTTGCGGGTTGCGCAGCTGAAACGGCTCCCGCTGCAAGGGAATCCGAAATTGAAAAGTCTGAGTCCAGACCGTAGCTACGGCCCGCGCAGTTGTAGAAATATGCAGCAAGAAGAAGCCAGAATGCGCGATAGCCCTCAATGGCGTGTTCACCCGCCATGGCTTCAACAGCCAAATTGGCCTCGACTGCGGCGCCTCTCCAGTCACCCCGCCACGCCAGTTCGCATGCCAACACCTCGTGCGGGGAAGCGGTAGCGAGCGGGCGGGCGGGGCGTCAGCGTCCCGCCCGCATCCACGATCGATGAGATCCGGGATGAGGTGAAGCATGGCGAAGAAGAGGGAGACGCCGACGTTCGGCAACAAGAGCCAGCAGGCGCGCGAGCAAGCCCTCGCGCGCAAGAAGGCTCAGGCGGAACGCGGCAGTTCGAAGTTCGGCGCGAGCAACCCGCACAACGGCGCTGCAGTCAGCCAGTCTGGCAAGAAGAGCGTGCGCGGGCGTAACGGCGGTTAGCCGCAGTGTTGAACGTGCTCGGCATGGTCACCACTGTGATCGCGCCGAACACGTTCCCGCGGCGCTTGCGCGTCAGAGCGTCGACTTGCGCATCGCCACGTCGACGACGCCCGCGGCGGCGGCGATCAGGTCCTCGGCGCCGCCCCAGCGTCCGACGAGCCGCCGTAACGCCAGCGCATGGGCGCGACCTCGTCCGTGAACCGCGTCGGCGAACAGGGCCTCGCTAATGAGGAGTCGCGCCACCCGTAGATCGGCCGTTCCCTCAGTCAGACGCTCGAGATCGGCGGCGGATGCGAAGCTACTCAGGTGAGCGATTGCGCGTCGCGCAATGTCGGCACCGCCGACGGCCACGACCCACTGAGTCGATCCGAGCGGTGACCGTGTCGCGAGCCAGTCAATGGCCAGCAGGGTCTCGATCACCGGAGACAGCTCGGCGCGCTCACGAGCCGTCACGATCGCCTCAGCCGATCTTTCGGAAGGGTTGCGTGGTGTGAGGACGGCCTCAGGGTTCCTCTCGGCCGCCTGGCGCGCCTCTCTCCGCCGTCGGGACACGATCTCTCCGACCGTCCCACCGCGATTTCGTCGAACGTGCCAACGGTAGATGTCGTCGATCAGCTCGACTCGTCCGGCCGGAAGGAATGCTCGAGCGGATGCCGGGATCTCCATCAGGTCCGCGTCCGTCGGAAGCACGAACCAGAACGCTGGCGCCGTCGCCTCCCTGCACCAACCGGTCATGGCCTCGAAGACGCTGTGATCGGCTGTACCGAGTAGCACGGCCGAGGGGACCGGGTGCGTGGTCAAGCGCTCACCGAGCACCGCGATCAATTTGTTCTCGGCGAGGTTCCGACCCTCATCGACAGAGAGGTGCACAACGCGGACGCGGTGCTTCGAGACGGGATACTCGACGAAGAAGCCGTCCACGCTGGGGAGGTCTAGGCGCACCTTCTCGGCCGCGTCTGCCCCGCTCTCGAGAAGCTTCCTTCTGCCGGTCCAGCGCGCGAACGGTTCAGCGCCGCCTCGCAGCCCTTCACCGCTTGACACTGCCACGTAGAAAGCGCGTACTCCGTAGTCCGCCGACTTACCGTAGCTGCGCAGATCGGTGACCCGGACATCGGCCGCGCGAGCGAACCACTCCAGCACAGCCTGGAGGATCAGATGCAGGCGTTCGGAATGGGAAGTCGGGTCCCCGGCGTGGAAGCCGAACAGCGCGTGGATCTCGACTTCTCGTTCGAGCCTCGCCAACGTCTCCTCGGCGTCCGGCTCTCTCGGCGGCACCACCGTAAACGGCTTAAAGAGGTTCTCGCTGTCGAAGTCGGCCTCGCCGAGAGACTCAGGAGGTTGGAGCGAACTCACCGCCGGTCCTCGCTGTCGTTCTGATTCTCTATAGCGCGCTCGAAGGCGAACGGCCGCCGCCATCCGTCATCGGGCGGACCCGCGACGGTGGCGAGTCGATCAAGGATGCGCCGCAGGATGGTTGCTCGAAAGGCCCGCGCCTCGTCCGGTGAGATGCCGTCGCCACGGGTGAAGACGTCGGATCGGACGTGAACCGAGACGGCGGCGAGTTCGACCCCGCCTTCGACCGGACCCGAGCCGACGAAGTAGAGCCCCTCGGCATCGAGGGTGAGCGGTACGGCGAAGGCGGTTCCCGCCGCATCGATCTGAGCGACGAGTTCGCCCGGCTCGGCGGGCTCACGAACACCCGGCTCGGCGGCGCGCACCCGGACCACGACCTCGTCGCCGTCATCGCCTGCGCGCAAGAACCACCGAATCGCCCCGGCTGCGCTGCTCAACTGCCGCGGATGAACGGCACGCCAATCCACATCAGTCGACCGCGACGCGAGAAGGCGCTCACCGAGTACGGCGGTGCGATCCGACACGCCGGCGAACAACGCGGGCGAGCGATGTCGCGGGCGAACCGCTGCGCGGGCCGGCGGCGCTCCGAACTGGATCTCGAACCACGACGCGTCGTCCGTACGCGCGAGAGCATCGGCAGAATGTTGGACTTCAGAGTCCATCTCTTGGAGGCGTTCCAGCGAATCCGCGATTCCGTCGTAGTGCGCCGAGTCCGTCGGCAAGCTCTCCAGCGCGGCCGACGCGGCCGACCGGAGCAGGGCACCTATCCCACCCGGCGGCTGCCGATCCGACTGTTTCACGACATACTCCGCGAGGTGGGCGTCGAACTCGGCCACCCGCGGCGAGAGGAAGGATGCGGCCACGTCTGTCGTGCCGAGCACCGCCTCGGCCTCGAAGGCGAGCACACCGAGTTCGATGTCGAGCAGCCATGGCCGTATCGCCTCGATGTCGATGGTGCCCTCGGCCGAGCCCTCGTGCACCGGGCCCGGCCAGTTTCGACGCAGCCATGCGCCGAGAGCGAATCGGCGGACGACATCCGCTAGGGATACCGCCCCATCGGGTAAGTATCCGATGGTCGGGTCAATGACGAGCTCCTCGCGAGCCTCGACCAGCCCGGCACTCCGTGAGGCCACGGCACGGGCCACCGCGCGGCCGTAGAGTCCGGCCAGCCACCACGATGCCAGGGCAGGGTCGTCGATCTCGGCTCGGATTGCACCGCGCTCGCCCACGATATTGATCGTGAGCTCCGCGCCGTCCGCGGGGAGTGCGACCGAGTCGAGCGACCCGCCGTCCGTCCATTCCGTCGGTACGACTGCGATGGTGCCGTCCGCTCCGATGCTCACCTCGACACGGTAGGTGCTGCTCATTTCGACTCCGTTCCCGGTGGGCTCTTTGCTCACCGCCGGAGTATGTCGATCCCGGACGTCGGGAGGCCCCGTCCTGTGCACATCTTTCCGTCGATGCGTCACGGTGTCTACAGTCGTGAGCAGCATCCGCGCGATCCGGATCCGCGGCACCGAACCAGGAGGGCCATGAGCAGACCCACCCTCTTCCTCGCCGGCGTGGATCGCGGACGCACCTACGTCTTCTGGCAGTGGATCGAACCCGAGCCCGGCGAGCCCGAGTATCACGTGATGGACCCCGAGCAACTCGATCCGCTGACGAATCGGATCGCGGCCGCTGTCCCCGATGGCTCCAGCGCGGAGGAGATCACCGCGCCCTCACCTCTCCCACAAGCCGATCGGGGGATCGAGGAGACCCTTCGTCGGGGAGAATTCGCGACCCTAGCCGACGAACTCGCGCTCGCGCGCGATCTTGCCGCGCTTCTGCTGCCGGCCGAGCTGGCCCGGCAACTCGCGGATGCATTTGTACGCAACCGTAGACAGCCGATCCTTTTCCGCGTCTTCCCAGCCGCGTCGTGCTCGCTCGTGCCATGGGAACTGCTGACACTGGTGGTCGAGGACGACGACGGCGTCCTTCGGGAGCGTCGACTGATCGAGGTGGCCGATGTCGTCTATGAGGTTCCGGCCGGGATGCACGTCGGGCGCGCGGCACGGCCACGCCCGTGGGAATCCTCCGGCGACGAAAGCCGGGTGGTGTACGTGATCGACCCGGTCACCCGGGTCGCATCGGACGTGTTCGATGACCACGCCGCGGGAAGGCTCGCCGCTCGCGCGCAGCGGATGCCCCGACGATGGCAGAGCCTCGAACATCGCGGTGGAGCCGATGGCTGGACGCGAGAATCGCTCTCCACCGTTCTCCGGGACGCGCAACCGCCACAGCGGCTCGTGTTCGTGGGTCACGTGGTCACTGTCGCCGATGGACCAGGGGCTACCGCCCTGCTCCTTTCGGATACGGCGGAGAGCTACGGCGTCGCGTCTGTCATCCGCGCCCTCGATCGAGGCTTCGTCGAGCGGAACCGACCGCTGTCGGCACTCGACCTCCTCGAAGGCACCTCGAGCATCGGCGCGCGACTGCCCGTCCTGCTTCAGGCCGAGCCGGATCTCGCCGCATCGACGATGCGCTGGCCCACCGGAAGACGGTCGAACGAATCCGGAGCGACGATCTGGCCTGCTCCGCCACGGGTACTCCTGCTCGCCTGCAGTTCGGGTGGCGATCTGCGCACCCCCGAACCGTTCGGACTCGCGCTGGCCTTCGTCAACTCCGGCGCCGCGTACGTGACGGCGACGAAGTGGACGATACCGACCGACCACGCATTCCGTCTCGCTTACGCGACCGACGAACGCTACGCGGCCCTCGCCATCGAGCCGATGGTCGAGACGGCTCTTGCGCTCGACGACGCGCACACCGCGGAGGACCCGGTCGCCGCGATTGCGCAGTGGCAGCGCGGACGTCTCGAACTATGGTCGTCCGGAACGGATCCGGTCGGGTCCTCACCCCTGCACTGGGCAGCCGTGTCGACCTACATCGGTATCGAGAGAGCTGTCACCCCACTCGTCGACGGCACGTCGACACGGAGCTAGAGCGTCCGATCGTCGATCACCCGGATGCCTAGCGGGTTGCCGCGACCGGCAGCTATGAAGACATCGCGCCACCGGCCGGTCTCCGGAACGACGCTGCGCGTCGTGGAGCCGTCACCCCAGCGGACCGTGAGCACCCATTCGCCATCCGCGGGCACCGCGATGAGCCGGAACCGCCAGTCACCCCTGCGGAACATCACGTCGACCTCGATGCCGGAGGATGGGTCGGTAACCGGGTAGACGACCAGATCCTCGGCTGCCGTGTTCCGCATCCCTAGAGAACTCGCGGACAGTTCGAGCCAGGGCTGGTCCTCGATCGAACCTGCCGAGAGCTTGCGTGCCATCGAATCGAGCACGGCCTCACGGACACGTTCGTGCAACCCGTCGGGAACCCGGATGTCGGCTTCGGGCGCGCCGGACTCGTACGCGATATCGGCCCGGATGATCGCGAGTGCGCGCTCGCGTTCGCGGGCGTTAGGTTCGGGCGATGCCTCGGTCATGCGTCCCCTCCTTCCGAGAGCGAGCGTTCAGTGGTTTCGAGCAGCCGGCGCAGGGCTGATGCAGAGGAGCCGAGAAGATTCGCGGAGCCGAACCGACCACCGTCAAGGTCGAGATAGCCGAGCACCTCGATGCGATCCGGTGGGTTCAGGTCGTCCAGGGCGGTCCGGAACATGAGTCGGACATCGGCCGACATCGTGTAGCCCTCTACGAACGGGACACCGGGATCATCCGGCTGCTCGTCCGCGTCGGTTGACGACGCCATCGAAGCGTTGCGCGCGGCGGCACGAATCTCCTGGCGCCACGCGGAGACCGGCATCCGGTGATCCGCTCCCCGCAGATCGAACACCTCATTCAGCGCGGTCGTCGCGATGTTTGCGGCATCGTCCGCACCGGAGTAGAGGATCGCGAAGTACAGAGCGATCCCGGTCGCCGAATCGTCTTCGGCACCACGGCGCCCGTCCTCGGGCGAGACCAGCAGCTCGACGAATGTCGGCTCGACCGACGACCGGGGGCTGTGCTCGCCGACTTCCACGCTTATCCTCCTCGGTTGATCCGATCATCCCAAAGGTGAGCAACGATGGCTAGCATCCTGATGCAGGCGGATGAGCAAACGACGGTAAGAGGATTGATGACCGAACCACCTCCTCTGCGCAGCTGGGCGGCGGACGTGATCGCGCGGGCGCGCTCCGCGGAGCGTTCCGGTAGGACCGTCGACGCCCTGCGGCTGTACGAGACGGTCAGTCACGCGCTGCACGGTGCCGCCGAGATCGCCGCGTCGTGCGATGTCGACCTGGGTATCGCCGCGCAGAAGGTGGGCCGTTTCGACGCGGCAGCCGAGGCGTTCGACCGTGCTCGCCGCTACTACTCGGCGAAGGAGCGGCCACGGCAGCTCGCCGAGGTCGACGCGAATCTCGCAGCCGTCGAAGCGGATCGCGGTCGGCTGTCCGCCGCGATCGACGGATACGAGCGCGCGCGGGAGACCTTCGTGACACTCGCCGACGCGCACGGGACGGCGAGGTGCGAGGTGACCCTTGCGGACCTGTACCGGCGCTCCGGTCAGCTGGCGCAGGCGAGCGCCTCCGTTGAACGGGCTACCGAGCACCTCCGCGACGGGGGAGACCCGTTCCTGATCGGGATGTGCTCGATCGTCGCGGCACGCATCCGTCTCAACCAGGGACGGACCGACGAGAGCCGTAAGCAGCTCGCGGAAGCGGCCGCCTACGCCCGATCGGCCCCCGAGCTCGTAGGGGTGCTCAAGCAGGCGACCGGGGAACTGGATCTCGCGGAAGGACGCGTGCAGGCGGCCGTCTCCGCGTTCAAGAAGGCGAGGGTCGCGTTCGTCGACGCTGACGACGCGCTCGGCGTTGCCCGCTGTGACGTCGACCTCGGACTCGCTTATCTCGCTCGCGACGATTGGGCGCGCGCTCATCACTTTCTCGGGCAGGCGGCGCTCTTCTACCAGCGGGCCGGCCAATTCTCCGATCTCGCGTATTGCGATGCCAACGTTGGGCTCGCCTACGAACGACAGGCGGCCGCCGAAACCGATCCGAGCAGGCACGAGCTACTGACGGCGGCCGCGGCCGCGCTGGTGCCCGCAGCCCTCTTCCTCGATGCGCGGCGGTTCGAGATCGCGGACGCGGATCAGCGCGCTGAATGGACCGGGGAGATCGCTGGGGCGGCCCTAGACGGCTCCTACCGCGTCGCCTACGCTCTCGGCGAAGGGACCTTGCTGGCGGAGCTCATCCTCGACGACCGGTCTGTCGGCGCGATGGGCGAAGGCCCTTGCGATCAGCCCGGAGTCGCCTTTTCAGAAGGTGCTGCAGCAGCGTCGGTCGTCGGGCTGCTGGGCGGCGACCGTCGACCGCTCGGCCCGAGTCCGTTCACGACGCTCGCCGAGCCTACGGTGGCGATGGCGTCGTGGGTCGGTGTCGCCGAGAGCCGGTACCACGCCGTTTTGCGCGCCCGATCCGTCGTTCACCTGGTAGAGCCGGACGCCGCCGGCGGTTTCTGAGCTAGCGCTGACCCGCCACCCGCTCGCCCGACGGTGCGTCGTCCTTCCAGAATGGTCGACTCCGCGATCCGAGCGGCGGCATAATCGCGCCGCAGCGGTCATACAAGGTTGTCAGGGCGTCGAGGCTAAGGAATCGCGTCGGCGGTCGCCCGATGAAGATCAAGGCGTTCGGCTTCGCCTCCACGAGGAACGCGCGCGCCGTCTCGCGCTCGGTCATCCTCCATCCCGTGGCGACTCGCGCCATCCTTGCGAATCCGTCGTCGCGCCGCATCGCCGCGATCAGTAGGTGGTCGACGTCGACGATCCCGTGTCGGGATAGCTCTGCCAAGGCGACGGCGTCCTCGACGAGTCCAAGGGCATCGTCTGAGAACGACACCGTCGACGGCGCCACCTCGTCGCCGAGCCTTCGCAGCGATTGCCCACTACGAAGGAACTCGGCCAACCACGCAGCACGAGTCAGTGCTCGAGCGCCGACTCGTCGCAGGCCGGTGACATGGTCGACGTGGCCCCACATGGCCAACTCGAACTGCACATCCGCAAGGGTGACAGCGTCGCCTCCGTGTGCGAAGGTCAGCGCGGCCGCGCTGTCGAGCATCTTGACGAGAGACTCGGAGACGAGGACTGAGCGCTCGGCGGACAGACTCGTCGGGCTTTGCTGGGCGGAGGCGGCGATAGTGCCCATCAGCATGTGTCCCGCCCAGAGGATCGGCGCGCTTGACCGGTCGCCGGCCCGCCAGCGTTCCAGCAGGTCGAGCTGGCTGAGGCGAAGCGCGACGTCGACGCTCATTCCGTGGCCGATGCCGTCGAGGAGGGCTGTATCGAGGGGGGTCTCATCGAACACCGGGTACGAGGTGACCACCGCACGCGCGGCACCGGCGCGCAGGAGCGCGGGTCCGAGCGTCGTCCACTCTCCGGTATCGGTTGCGTCGAGATCAGCTGAGCCGCAGGCGAGCGCGAGCACCTGCTCCGGCATTGGGAACCTTTCCGGCTCCTCGAGGAGGGTGGAGGCCCATAGGACCTCGTTCGGCCCGAGGACGAGTCCGGCGCCGGCGCCGGCGCCGTCTGGAGAATCGCTGGTGTGGCAGGCGAACACAGCGGAGGAGCGAGCGGGAACACGCCGCAGTGCAGCGGAAAGCACGTCCAGTGTCGGCCCGTCGGCCGAGCCGATCACCTCCGCGTCCTGGGGTATGGATGTGCGCAGCCGTCGCGCGGCCGAAAGGTCGTGACCGGGATCGAGCAGGGCGAACCTGACCGCGCGTTCGTCTCCGGACGCGTCCTGCTTTGGGAATGCGCTGAAGATCGAGGCGATTGTCGCCGCAGGCGGTGCGATCACAACCCTGGTGCACTCGACGAGCCGGAGGTCGCGCAAGCCCGGCCCGAGATCGATGCTGGCCCAAGGGACTGTCGCGAGAGCAGCTGCCGGCGCTACGGCCAGCCCGGGTGCCTCGCCGCGCAGGAGCGCCTCGCGGAGCCGATCGGGGATCAGCCTGCCCAGATCCTTCGCGAAGGCGTGTTCCAGGTCTCGCCCGCCCTGCCCCAGCTCCCCGTATCGCACCCGGTCGGCGCGATCAAGCGGATCCTCGTCGGGATAGGGCATAGGGAGGGCGTCCCGCAGGCGACGGAGTGTGTCTCCGAGACCGTCTCCCAGGTCGACGCTGCCCCCCGAACACTCCGCGGTCGGGGACAGCAGGGTCCAGTACAACGTCGAGCCACTGATCCAGGTGCTCCACCACCACGCGCCTTCACCGGCGACGGCAGCGGCGAGGCTCTCCAGGTCGTACGCGACCGTTGAGCGGGCGCCGTACCAGGTGGAGTTCTCGAATGCGGAGCGACCGTGGACCCGGATGAACGGAGCCATGGAGTCATCGGCCCATCCTCGGGTGGAGTCGGTGGCAGCGGCGGATTGCAGCCGAGCGGTCTCGATCAGTTCTGCGAGGGTGCGCCATTCGTGGCTGGCGGCCGCGGCGGCCATCGCCTTCTCGACCTGGGATCCGAAGGTTCTCCACCAGCCGCGGCGCTCGGCCGGATCGGTGATCGAGTGGCGGACGGCGTTCAGCGCGACGAGCGCCTCGATACGGAGAGAGAGCGTCTCACGCCGGAACAGCGGCTCATCCGCGATGACGTCGGCTGCGGCTGTCAGTGTCCGCGCCGCCTCGAGAGGCCGGTTGAAACTGAAGAGGAACTCGCTCGCTCCCGATCCGGCGGCGACCTCGTCGACGGCGGTCGCTGTCGGCCTGGAGCGCAGCTCGGCCAGGGTTATCTGCGTGACGCACCGCAGGTCCTCGAGTTCCAAGACCCGAGCAGCGGACACCGGCGCGTACCAACCATCGTTCGTCTTCCGTGCGATTCGGACGAGCGCCATCGTTATGCCCGCAGAGATCGTGGACAACTCTGGATGAGACCTCTCGATTAGAGCGGACAGCAGCCGGAGCATAGTGGCTGTCTGGAGCAGGCTCTCCGCTGTCACCTCGAGCGGGATGCGGCTCAGCACCGGCTCGAGGGTCCCGTCGAGCGTTCCCCGGTCGATATCGGCCTGCAGCGACGCGATGACGAATTCGGTGTGCAGGACGGCATTCGGCCGACGGATCGTGCCGTTCTCGGCATAGCGCTGGACAGCTCGAACGGCCGCCTCGGCGTCGCCGAGGTCGCGACTGGCGCGACAGTCGATCAGATCGGCGAGATGCGAGAACGCCGCATCGAGTCGCGCGGCGACGACGCGCGCCTCGCTCGGTCGCGTCGCCTCGACGAGCGCCCAGGCGGCCAGCGGGTCGAGTGCGCGTGCCTCGCCCTCCCGCATCCGTCCAATCGCGTCGAGCGCGGCATCCGAGCGGCCACCGGCTATCGCCCCGTGGATGCGCGCAGCGCGAAACCGTTGCGGGATGCCGGAGATGCCGAGCTCGCGTACGGTCACGGGCACCCTCGCGCGCGGGAACCGTTCCGCGTGCAGGCGGAGCAGGAAGGCGATGATCCCGATCCCCAGCGCGACGGCGACGGTCTGCGGCGGATCCCCGAACTCGAGCATGCAGACGATCGAGGAGACGACCGCGAGGATCACCCAGCCTCGACAGGCGAAGAAGACGATCAGGACGAAGGACACCAGGGACGCGGTCGACAGTTCCAGCAGGTTAAGAGATGCCACTGCAACGACCATCGACCACCAGGAGAGCGACAGGACAGCGGCGCGACGCGCGATGTTGAATATCTCCGCTGTGCGAGCGAGGAGCGCGATCACCGGTGCGTACGTGCCGAAGGAGTCCACCTCGGGGCCCTGGAACCGTAGTTGATCCGCTTGGCCTCGCTCCCCGACGACGGAGATCCGATTCGACACGAATTCGACCACGAGGAGGATGAGCGCGATCAACGGGAGTCCGCAGACGGCGGCGAGGAGAGCCGCGACCGGACGGATCGGTCGGCGAACGGGCACGGCGAGGGCGGGAACGGCCTCGATCCCGAGGTAGTCGAAGCCGCCCGGCGTCCGCGCCGAGACGAGCACGAACGGCACGAAGAGCCAGACCCACCAATGCGGCGACACCACCGCGCCGATGACCGCGACGACGAACCCAATGACGATCAGCACTCGGTGTAGCGTGACGGCGCGACGGAGTCGCCGGACGCCCAGGGGAGTGATGGACAGCTCCGCTCCCTCTCCGCGGTTCCCGAAATCTCGGTCCTCCAACCGTCGGAGATGATGGTTGAGGATCTCGGAGGATTTCTCTAACACCCCGAGGCCAAACGCTTCCGCGACGACATCGACCGTCGAATCCATTCCCTCGCCACGCGGCGCCGCGCCTTTCGACGAGGTGACGGCAAGGGCCACAGCGAGCGATGCGGCATCGATGCGCGGGAACTCGTAGGCCGTCGCGACAGAATCCGCCACCTCAAGAATCGAGGCGAGCGAATCCTGACGATAGAGCTGACCGACGACGCGGAGGTTCTCCAGATGCTCGGGATCGAGCACGATCGCGACGCGCGTCCATTCTGAAGAGCAGACTGTGTCGAAAGCGGTGATGAGGCGGTCGCGGTCGGTCATCGACAGCGGCAGCCCCGCCGCCGCGGCGAGCACCCGCCCCGCATCGTCGGCGAGCGGCTTTTGGGTCCAGGCCATGAGCTCCACCTCATACGCTCGGACGGCACAAGTGTCAGCGTCCCTCGAGCGGGACCGAGACACCGTGTGTCTATTATTCGGATCCCGCAGGGACGGATGCAACCGCGACGGCGCGCCGCGTAACGCGGCTTCGTCCTCCGCGCCCGACTCGGTGAGGGTGTGCAGGGATCCTGCAGCGGTGGAGGCCTCCGCCTCTGTCTCGGCAGCCGCCGACGCGGCGGGGAGAGCGTCGGCCGCGTCATCCGGGTCCGCGATGGCCTCGGGACGGTGCCGACGCAGCTACTCCAGATCGAGCTGGAGCTCGTCAAGCACCTACGGAGCGAGCCGCATCGCACTCCGGGCTCAGTGCGCTGTCTGTGGGTGCGGCAACCGCGCTGCATCCCCCGAGGCAGGTGATCGCGACCGCCGCTGCAGAGATCGCGGACAGCAACGGGCGGAAGTGTCGGATAGGCGGAACGGGCACGAACGGCTCCTCTACTCCGTGCGGGCATTGCGCCCGTACCTTCCAAGGCGATCCCGGGTCTCTACCCCCGACTCTTGTTCGTGCTTCCCCAGGCGTGCTACGTTTCCGACCTCGCATAAGGCGAGCAACTGCACGGCGGACCATCAGGCCCGCCGATGATGCCAACACACACCAGCGTCCGCGCATCCCGCCATTCCTCTCCCGACTCCCGACGCGCGGCAATCGATCTCTCGTGTCGCCTAGCCGTCGCCGCACGTCCGGACGCGTTGACCGTGTCCGCCCTGAAGCGGATCCTGCGCCCGCTGTATGCGGATATCCTCCCTCGGAGGACTTCGCGCTCTGCCGCCGCGGTGACGCCGCTCGCCCTCGAAGTGTGTCGCGCAGCGGGTTCGGATGTCGCGGTCGTCGCCGCGCTGGGAGGGCTTACCGAAGCCGCCCCCGTCGATCCTGCGCTCGTTCATCATGTGTTCGCCGTTGCCGAGGTCCTCGCTCCCCTCGCTGGTCTTGTGCCGGAGGTCGCGGAGGCCGTGCGCCCGATGGTGCTCTCGGTCGAGGAGGTGAGGGAAGGGCGGCGACTCAGCGCCGACGAACGCAGCTCGTTGCGCACTCGGACGACCACTCGCGTTCGCTACCTCCTGGTCGAGCTTCTCCGCGAGGATCACTCGCTGCTGCGAAGCGTCGGCTCCGCGCGGACCCGGTTGCGTGCCGCGGTGCTCGAGCAGGTCCGCACGGGAACAGGTGTGGCCCAGGCGCGAGCGAGCGGACGGCGGCGGATGAACGACTGGCGTTCCAGTGCGCCTGTGAATCGCGAATACTTTCAGGTGCTCTGCGACGAGTTCCTGCGCGACCGTAAATCCGAAGCGCGGCTTCTCGAGTTCGCGCGGCGCAACATCGGGGCGGCGGACGCGGGACTCGCCGCGGATGCAGTGAACGACGCCCTCCTGCGTCTCGCTCAGAACACGCCGGAGTCCGATGCGGACGCCCGGCGTCGCGCCGTCTACGGCGAGACCGCGCGTGCGGCGTGGAAGCTCGCTGCGGCCGGCTCAGGACTACCGCTGAGCAGCGGCTACCTTGGCTACGAGTCGCCGGTGGAGATCCGCGCGGCTGAGGCCTCGCCGATCGGAGAACGTGCGATCACCGCGGTGGAGGAGCGGTTGACAGCGATGTCGCGGCTGAAGCGAGCCCTCGAGGTCGCGGGCGACAGCCTCGAGCACACGCCTCCGATCCTTGCTGCGCTGGAGGCTTTCGGACTCCGCGTCGCGGAACTCGCGCAGCCCGATCCGGAATCCGACGCTCGAACGGACCCGCGCCTCGTCCTCACCGCGATGCGCGACGCCGCCGCGGCCGCGGGATGCTCACGAGCCGAAGCGACTTCCGCGGCAGAAAAGGTGTTCGCCGAGCTGCGCCGGCATCTCGTCGCACCGTGAGCAGTGCTCATGTCGGGCCCTTCGCGACCTGGCCGAACCGTCACGTCGTGTGCCGGTGATGGTCGTGCGTGTAAAGCGTTCCGACGGCAGCGAGAACGTCCTTCCGAATTCAGGGAGCACGCTGGAGGTGCCCGAGCGGGGAGTCGCCTATCTGGTGGCGTCGATCTTCCGCGCCGCGAAAGCTGCCGGGAACCTGCACCGGTCGCAGGGGCTCGCTCGGATGATGACGCAGCGCCTGACCGTCGTCCGCGACGGCTACACCGCGCGGATCACCGCCAACCAGGTTGCCGCGCTCACGCCTGAGCAGCAGGCCGCGAAGCAGCGTGCCGACCTCGCCGCGGGTCGCGGCGGACCGGTGCCCACGCGCCTGACTCCGGCAGCAGGGCCGGCGGTGCAGGTGCCGACCACGAAGACTCCCGGGACGCGCCAGCGCGCCGAGCTTTAGCAGATCGCTGACGTCCTCTCAACCGCGCAGCAGTGGAAGGACCTCGACCCGGTAGCCGAGCGTGCCACACAGACCATCGCGCGCGAGGTGCAGGATCGGTTCGGCGTCGACGTCGCATACATCGCGGAGAAGCTGCGCAACGACCAGCCGGCCGACTTCTCCGCAGAAAAGGCCCTCGCCGTCGCGGAGAAGTTTCCGCAGCTGCTCACCGACGAGTAGCGCGCGGCTGTCGACGGAGCACGGACGGACAACGTCGAGACGACGGTCGACGCCGCCGTCGTCGCCGAATGATGGACGACGACGACGAGCGCCGCGCCAACGCCTCATGCAACGACGTAGCCGACGCGCCGATCGATCAGGGCGGATCCGAGGACGGGCAGGAGAACGTCGACCAGGCGGCCGCGCTCGAGCTGCACGCACGCGAATACGACGCACAAGCAGACGAGGGCGGTACCTCCGAGCAGACCCCCGACCAGCTGCGCGTACTCGCGGACGACGCCCGCGCCCAGGCTCAGCTCTACCGTGACAACCCCAGCGCGCAGACCGCCGCCGACAAAGCCGCCGCCTCCGAGCGAGCTGCGGCAGGCGGGGACCTCAACCAGTCGATTGCGGCAGAGGTTGAGCTGGGGCATCTGAACCAATTCGGAGCCGAGGCCGAAGCTGACCGGCTCGCCCAGTTCGATGACCGCTATCAGCGGGCGCTCGACCGCGGCGACGTCCACGAGGTGATCGACGTCCTCCTGGACGAGGCGACCCGCTACGAGCAGGAAGCTGACGCCGGCGGCACCGCTACCGAGACCCCTGAGCGGCTGCGCGCTCTCGCCGCAGAGAACCGCGACGAAGCCGCCTACTTCAAGAACAAACCCCTGCCTTCGCAGACAGCCCGATCCGCTGACGCAACTCCGGCTGGCACCGAAGGATGGGCCGACGCGCTGCGCTCGGAGAGCGAGATCTCCTACGACAGCGCGGGCCGGCGCACGGCCACTGCGAACGAGATAAAGGCCCACGGGATCCAGCAGGACCTCATCGATGTGAAGATGCGCGCTGACATCGCTCAGGGGCGCCCCGCGAACGAGGCGGTCGCCCAGGCCGGTCGGGTGCAAGTGCCGAACACCAACCTCCGCCGCTCCGTGGGACTCTCGCAGGAGCGTGGCGAGCAGGCTCGTTGATTGCTGTCAGCGGTTTAGTCGAAGGCCGCGGCGATCTGCTTGGCGGTCGGTAACGCGCCCTGTTCTTCCGGTAGAACGAGCCGTGCTCGGCGGCAGCCGCCGCTCACTAGGCGCGAGCGTCGGGGTCGGCGAGTTTCTGTGGCGGCAGGACGATGTGTCCCTTAAGTCGTCGGCCACGACATGTGCTAGGGTGCGCATGCTAAATGGGGCTCGGCCTCGACCCATCCTTTATCTCCGGAAGCATGACTGGTGCAGGGCGTGAGTCCCGATGACAGTGCAGTCCAGCGCATCGGCTACCGCGAGGTCAGTTCCGGGGGAGCGGTAGGGGTCGTAGATCTTCGAGGCCCGTGATGCCGCGGATTCCGCAGACCGTGCACCCGGAGTCTCGCGCTGGTTCACCGTGGGCGTGATCGTCGCGACGCGGGTGAACTCGGTGGTGCGCTATCGGCTCATCCGAGTTAAGCCCGGTCAGGGCGAGAGTGAGCCTCGTCAAGGCGTTGCTGACTGCGATCCCGTTCAGAGTGATCACGCGGGCAATCTTGCCGCCCAGCTTCCGCGCCCAACGAGGTCGGTCGGGGTGAGTGAGGATCGCGCGTGCGTCTCGGCGGAGCGCGCCCGGTAGACGTGTGAGATTCGTAATTTCGACCTTGTCCGAATCCACGACCACCAGCTCTCCGACGCCGAGGCGAGAGAGGAATTCGGTAGCAAGCATTCCGGCGCCGCCAACCCCACGATCCCAATCCGAGAGCGGCGGAGGATTTCCTGGCCGGCGCTCCCGAACAGTCGAGCTTGGTGGTCGTCCTCCGCGCGTGTCGACGACTGTTCGGAGGGTGTTGGAGTCAGGCGGGTGATGTTGCTTCCCACGACGACCGTGGTGTCGATCCGGCGACGACTGCCGTCCTGTTACCGAAATGGAAGGGCACCTTGAGAGATCGGCCATCGGCATGGGCGAGGTCGGCGCGAACGTAGTGCGGGTAGCAGTCGGCGTCGGGGTAGAGGTAGCTGACCGAAAAGGCGAGCCACGTCGACTCCTGAGCCCAGCCGGGGCCGAGTTCGATCGAATCGATGACCACGTGAGCGCCGCCCTGGCCGTCGGGCCAGGCGTACACCTGGGCGTCAGGGAAGCTGCCGCTTGTGTATCGCCGAGTCGTACAGATGTCGCGGTCATCACGTGGAGTCGATGGTGACCAGCGCTGCCCTGTTGGAGAGCGCCCACCCGCGCAGTTCGTCGACGAACTCGTTCGCGCATCGCACGGCGACCGTGCGGGAATCGGGCAAGTGTTCTCGCATGAACAACGCCAGCTCGTCGTCGGATTGGAGCTGCAGTGCGCTGGTTTGATCGGAGAGGCTGAGGCTCTCGAGTAGCTCAGTTCCGATTTGTTCCGTCAGCGGGTTCCACTGTGAACTCACCAACTCGATCGCTGTCGCCCGAGAGATCGTCACGCCCTCGTGCGCGAGCTCAGCCGACAGGGTCCGTGCGATTTCGTCAAGGGTCACAGCCCGTGCGAAGACGGTGCCGCTCATCGCTTGCACGAGGTCTCGATGGTGCCGCGGGAGATCACGACGACACGGTTCAGCGCGGCTTGCTCCGCGAGGAGGGCGCCATCGGGACCGCGGTCGTTCACGCGGCACGTCCACTCCTCCCCGAATCCCTTGATGGTGATCGATTCGACGGGAAGGCCCAGGTGCTTCGCGACGAGCCCGGCGACGGTGGTTGCGCGGTCGGTGGAGAGTGGAAGGTTGACCGTCTGATCTTTCGCCGAGCTCGTGGAGCCGATCACCGTGTACGCGCCCGCGCATCCACTCAGGGCCTGCACCGCGGCGGCGACGGTCGCCTTGGCGGCGTCCTCGCTGAGCAGGGTCGCTTCGTCGGCGACGAAGCCGATCGCGCCGTCCTCCAGCGTCCAGGCGCACTTCCCCGCGGTGGCGGTGGGGCGATCGATGGACACGGGGGTGACGTTCGGGAGATCCGGAGCGGCCTGCGGTGAGGGGGCGCTGCTGGCACCACCGATCGTCAGCGTGCCGCCGGCGGCCGACACGAAGGCCGTCCACTGCGCCACGAGCGCCTGATAGGCGTCCTCGGTGAGAGGTTCCTGCGGCGGCTGGGTGAGCCCGAGCATGGGCATCTGCACGTGGATGCCCTCGAGGTCGGCGAGGGCACCCGCGTCGCGCATCGACTGCACGCGGTCGTTGGGGTCATTGTAGAGTGCGCCGTCGAGCATGGCGAAGTCACCCGTTGTCTGGACTCCCGAGTCGAGGAAGACGATCGTGCGGGTCGCTGCTGAGTCGGAGAAGTTTCGGGTAGCGAGCGCGATCGCCTCGGTCTGGTCGACCTCCGGGTCGTTCGCGGTCGATACGGCGATTGCGGTGTCGACGTCCGACTCGAAGGCGTCTCGCGCGTCCCTGGCGTCGAGGTCGTTCTCGGGAGGCTCGCTGAGCGTGAAGTCGTAGATCGTGTCGGGCACCCCATCGGCCGCGATCACGGTGATCCGGTCTCCGGGCGCGTTGATCGTGGCGAGCGCGTCGCCGAGCTGATCGGCGGTCGCGAGCGCGCTGTTGGAGCGATTACCGACGATGACGGCGAGTTGGTCGACGCCGTCGCCATCGTCGGTGCAGACGCCAGGGGTGCAGCCGCTCAGGCCGACGGCGGCGGCGAGTGCCAGGACGAGGACGGTGCCTCGAGTGCGGAACGTCATGGTGTGCCTTTCGTTGGTGGTGTGAGTGAGGTCCGGGGATCGGCCTCGTCGAAGAGACCGATCCCCGGTGGAGGAGCTCAGGCCCAGTGCCGACCGTGGGTCGGGCAGGTGCGACCGATGCGGCAGATGCAGAGCGGCACCAGCCGCCACTCGCCACGGCACTGCGGGCACAGCTCGAGCGCAGAAGAGCACCAGAGGCACTCGCCGAGCGACGGCCGGGCTGGGTGTCGGCCCACGAAGATCCAGCGGAACCAGCGCATCAGCGGTCCGCTCCTCCACCGGTGGTGGACGTCGATGCTTCGCGCGCCCGAAGCTGAAGAGCGTTGATCATCGACGGATCACGCGACACGCGTGCGAGCTCGGCGCGGTAGGTGCTCTTCGTCTCATCGGCCTCGGCCACGAGCGCGTCGGCCCGGATGACGTAGGACGGGCGGATGAGTGCGGCCGCCTCGGCCTGGAAGGCCAGCTCAGCCTTGATCAGTGAAATGCGCTCGCGAAGGTTAGTCACCGCTAGAGCCGCCCAGTGGGCCCGCTCGCGAGCGTTGAGGTCAACGATTCGCGCCGGGTTGTGGTGATGCAGCTCCCACATGAAGACGACGACGCCCACGCCGAGCAGAACGGACAGCCACAGCGCCAACTCGATTTCGAACGGCACGGAACCTGCGGCGTTCGCAGCCGCCTCCTGCATCGGCGCCGGGATCGATCCGTTCCGGGCGGCGAAGCCGGAGTCGGTCGACTCGTCGGCTGCTCTCGCTGCTCGTTCGCTCGCTTCGACGATCGCCCGGAGCACCGCGAGAGAGACGCCGGTGGCGAGCCAGAAGCCGCTGCCGAGCGCCACGACGAGGATCCCGAAGCGCCGGAAGTGCCCGAGCGCACGCCGCTCGGCGAGTTCGAGCGCCACCAGGTGCGGGCCGACCGTGAGCGAGAGGAGGATCGCAGCCGCCAGAGCGTTCGCCACGAAGGGATTCTCCAAGCGGAAGGCCGCGTACAGGTTCGACGAGGTGACGATCAACTCAAGGATCAACGCCAGCCCGAGCGGTACACACTCAGCGATCCGGTACAGCAACCGCGCCCGCGCGAAGTCGAAAGCACGGACGAAGATCTGCCGGCCCGGCCACCGAGCGCCCTCCTTGTCGGGATGCGCACCAGTAAGCACGCCGGCTGTTTCGGTGGCGCCCTCGTCGGCCGACACCTTCTCGGCCTCAGCCTCCTTGAGTGCTGCGACGGTTCCCGTGAGCGACAGCGGCTCCTCGCCCGGCCGAACAGTCAGAAGCCCGAGCTCGGCATCACGCATATTCGACGCCGAGATCACCTGGGCTTTGTCCTCGTCGACCTTGTTTCCGGCGAGTGCCCGCGCGAGCCGCGCGTCGACGGTCTCGTCGTTAAGAAGCGGCCCTTCACCGGCCGCGATGCCCGTCGCGTCGATCGCGCCGCTTGCGAGGTCGGCACCGGCGACTTGCTCGGCACGTGTGAGCTCGATGCCGTGGTCGGCGAGGGAGGTGATGTGCGCGAAGTCAGCCGTGTGTAGCTGGCGTGGGGCATCGTCCTCAGGCCCGTGCGTGGGCTTCTGCGTGCGGAAGCGGTCGAAGATGCTCATGAAATGTCCTTCCCAGACAGCACGTCGTGAATGAGGTGTGAGGCCGCCTCCCGTGCAGCGGCGGCCCCGAGTCGTTCGAAAGGGCTACCGATCCCCGGTGGGGCCGACCGGCCCGATCGGTCCGACAGAACCGAGTACCCGGGGGTCGGCATGCCCGATCGTCGGCCGGTAGACCGGAATCGCGGGAGCCGCCGCCGACCGCCGACCGAACACCCCGTGCCGGGCCCGCTCGTAGAGCGCAGCGCGAACAGCGAACGCCTCAGCCCACAAGATCCGCACCGCAGATGCCTGCGCCAACACCGACTCGCGCTCGGCCCCAACCCGGACAATCTCGAGCTGTGCAGCCCGCACCCGAGCCGAAGCCGCCGCCGCCGCAGAAGCAGCGACACGAGCGGAACGCACGTCGTCCGCCCAGCCGGTACGGTCCTTGCCGCTCAGCGAAGCGAGCTCGCTTAGGGTCGGTTCGCTCGGCGCAGGCGCGACGTGGTCACTGGCCGCGTGCTCAGCCTCCGCGGCGAGAAGTCGCAAGTGGGCGAAGCATCGATCCGCTCCGGAGACGACTTCCGCCTCGCGTCGGCGCACCTCATGGGCGAGCCGGTGCAGATAGTGGGTGTGCTCGGTGTCGTCAACCTGTTTCGTGCGCACCCGGTCGACGAGCCCGCTCCAGCGGATACCGAACCGTTCCCAGAACCCAGGGTCAGAGCGCGGAGCAGGGACGCTCTCGCTGACAATGTCGGTGCCGAGTTTCGCGGTGACGATCTTGGGAGTCATTGTGTCCTCTCGGCCACTCCGAGTGAGCGGCTTCTTTGACAAGACCGATCCCCGGGACTCCGAACGTGGCTTCCAGACGATCAGGACAAAGAATCCGATAGGGTCGGCTGAGCGGAGACGTTCTGCGCCGAGGACATGGCCAACCGAGCGCGGCTTATGCCCCCGGACTTCGCGAAAGCGACGGGGCTCCTGCGTCTCGCGACGGGGGGGGGGGGAACACGTTGCCGCGTGCGTTGGACACCATCGTTGCCGCTCTGCCCGCGAGCTTCTCGGCAGAGAAGCATGAGTTAATCCGTCGCCATGCGTCTCGCGGTCGAATCGGAAACGGACCTGCGCCTGTTCCGCAATGCGGGCACTGCGATGCGCTTCGACGTCGATGCAGAGGTGAATCGCTCGAATCACATCTGCCGGGCCATCCCGGTGTGCGAGGCCCACGAATCAGGTAGGCGGGTCGACGAGACTGCTCTGGTCGGTCGCGGCTTCCGACCTCAATCGGCTGCTCACCCACTCGTCCGGCGTCACAGAGGCCGTCGGCCGCGGACTGCGCGCTGCCGCCTTCGCCAGGATGGGTCGCATGAAGGCATCGACCGACGTTGGAGTGGGGACAGCTGTGTCGCGGTGGGGGGTGCTCAGCAGTGCAGTCGACCTCGCGTCAAGGGTGCCGAGCGCGTCGGGGTTGGCGACCGCCCTCGGTCGCGCCACTGCGAGCGTGAATGGTTCGGTCGGAACTCCGCCCCGCGAGAGCACGGTCGCAGCCGCCAGATCAGGCAGGCGTGTGAGGTCACTCGCTAACCAACCTGCGAGGCGTGCCGTGGCGCGAGCCGCGGAGTGAAGACTCGATCGGAAGGTCAGGGTCGATCCCGAGTTGCTCGCCAGTGCCCCGGAGAGCTCGCGCGGCAATGAGTCGAGCGACTGCGTCGCCATCACCACGCCCACACCGAACTTTCGCCCCTCCGCCAGCATCGCTGGAAGCGCCCCGAAGCGGAAGAGCTGTGCTTCATCAACCACGACCACGTGTGGTCGATCGCGATTCACTCGTCTCGTCATTGCTGCCCAGTGCTTGAGGAGCCAGATCGAGCCGAGCAAGCGCGCCGTGGGTGCACCGAGGGCCGGGGATCCCAGGTCGATGAGCAGCGGCGTTCCGTCGGCCATCACCGCGTCGACGTCGACGGCGTCGATGCCGGTGCCGAGGGTCCGGCGCATCGTGTGGCCGGAGACGAGTTCGTGCAGCTTCGATATCGCCCAGGACGTCACCTCGATCGCCTCCTTCTGGCTGAGGTCGCCGTACTCGGCGGCGAGGCGCTCCCCGGCGACCGACCCGAGCTTCTGGGCGACACGGGCAACGTGCGCTACCCGCCGCATGTCTCCGCCGATTGCGACGAGGGTCGCGATCGACGTCGCCGGGCCGAATACGACAAAACTGGCCTCGGCGAGCAACGCGAACCATGTGCGCCAGCGCGGGCCGACGATGCCTTCCGATCGAGGGTCGAAGATCGTCTGCACGAGTTCTATAAACTCGCTGATGGCGCGTTCGCGGCGGGCGACGTCCGGCTCGGCGAACAGGTTTATGGGCACCGGGTTCTCGGCATCGCCGTGTCGCACGATGAGTGCGCGCCCACCCGTGTCGGCGCGCAGGCTCGCGCCCACCGCGTCAACAGTCGTGCCGTGTGGGTCCAACAGGGTGACGCCGTAGCCTGCGTCAGCGACCTCACGACACAGCTGGGCGAGAACGGTCGACTTGCCGGCACCCGTCGCGCCCTCGACGGCCACATGACGAACGAGGTCTGAGACGTCGAGTGCCGCCGTTACGCGCCGTCGATCGCCGGTGCGTGCGGTGCCGAGGCGGATGGGAACGCTGGGCTTAGTTGGAACCGGGTCGAGAGCGACCGGCTTGACCGGGGGAATGAGGGTGCGCACACCATCGATCGGGTCCTCTCCAGCAACTGGCATACGGAACAGGCTGATCGCTGCCGATTCGGCGGTCGCCGCTCCGGCGAGTCCGTCTGCGTCCCACGCCCACTCTTGCGTGGATGCCATCTCGAATTCGACGGACGAACCCCAGCCGCGCACGAGTGCTCGCAGTCGCGCAGGCACCTGTTCGTCGGCGCCGAGCAGCGACACGATGCGCACGCACGATCCGCGGTAGCTTCGCGGATCTCCGTGGAGTACGTCCCACTCCGCGTGGAGAGCGTCGTCGAGCATCGAGCGTTCCAGCGGCGACACTGCCGCGAGGTGGATGCGCACGCTCGTGCCGGGATGCGCGGCGAGAAGCGGAAGCAGCTCCCTCTCGCCGCCGCCGTGCGCGACAGGATGCTTCACCGAGGGGCGCGTCGTCGTGGAAGCGTACGCCTCCTGCTCGATCGCGATGCGCGTCGGGCGGGCCGTGACTCGCAGCAGTGCTCGTGGCGCAGGCCGCTTCGCAGGTACCACCTCGCGTACCTCAGCGACGTGCTGCAGCACGGCGCGAACGTCGTCCTGCCACCCTGGCTGCGGGGTCCCCGCGCATTCGATGTCGAGTTGGACCTTCCGGTCACTCGTCAGTGTGAGCGTGAGGCCGGCGCCCTCGTTCCATTCCGACACTGTCGTCACGAGGCGACGGGTGGCGTCGAGCGAGCGCGCGTCAGCGAGGGATCCGCGGAGGAACCCCGTGGCGCGCAGGGCGTTTCGGCGGTTCGCTGGAGCAAGGAACGTCTCGGGGGCTGCTGTGTCAGTGCTCTCGTTCACGCTGCCACCTTTACGATCTCGCGGGCGCCACGCGCCGGCTCGGCGGCGGCAGTCTTGCCTGTGCCCGTCGGGATCGTGTCGAAGCGCAACCGCGAATGCGTCGGGCACGCGGCGAACAGCTCGCGGGAGGGGAGGCCGCGGCCGATCACCTGGTGCACACGCATGCCGAGTTTGCGGGCTCGACGTGCGAGCGGCGCGAAAGCGTGGTCGCCGCTCGCGATCACCAGGCGGTCGAACCGGACCGAGTAGCGCTCGAGCTCGACGGCGTCGATCAGGGCGAAGTCAGCGCCGTCGATGCCGCGGCCCACGCGGCGCTGCACGTCGTTTGCCGGGATAGCGAACCATGCAACGGGTGCGAACCGCGGCCCGCTCGCGACGATCGCGTGGTCGTTGTAGCCGAGACCGATGGCGAGTCGGCGATAGCCGGTCCAGAAGGAGGTCACCTCCTCGGCGCTCGCATCCGGACCGACCATGTTCTCGATGTCGATAAGGTGCAGCGTGCGGGGACGCTCGGGCAGGTATGGGGTGGAGAGCGGGCGGTTCATAGGGGGTCCTTTCGTCGAGTTCGTCATCGGCAGGACCGATCCCCACGAACACCATTGACGAAGGGCGCGGAGAAGGGACGCGGGCTGCGGTTGAAGGCCGGGTTCGCGGGGGATCGGTGAGAGGGGTGCTGCCCAAAAGGACCTCGCTAGGTCCCTCCCCGCACAAGTCAGAGGGCCGGATTGCTCAAACGCCCCGTTCGAGACCGACACCTTTGACGCCCACGCCGAGGACGCGTTCGCAGTTCTCGTCGTCTCTCACGATCGCGCCGGGCCGCGAGTTGATGCACGCCCACACCGCGGCCGTGCGCCAGCGCGCGTTCGTCGGAGGCGGAATCATCGTCGGCGACGACGCGGACGACAACCCTTCCTACGCCGTAGCAGTGGTTGAGAACCTCGGTACCGGGCAGGCCGCGTATCGCGGACGGGTTGAGGCTGATCATCAGTCGATCCGTCGACGAAACGGGGATTAGCGAGACGCCGCCGCCGATCGAAGCCGACTGATTCAGCGATTTCAGCCGCGTCGCACGCGCGCTCGATTACGGGTCGCCGAAGGTATCGATTCGCATCCCGCGCGATGTTCGCGCCGGCTTCGACGTGGCGTCGCCCGGTGCCATCGTGGTGGGTAGGCCGAACCGAGTGCGATCACTCATTGTTCAGACCCCGTCGAGGGCGCATACGCACGCGTGTACATATCGTGCAGGGTGGGAAGGTGGCACCGCAGGTTGTGGGCGTCGAGGTTCATCTCAGCCGTGTACGTGCAGGGGAATCGACCGTTCTAGCGCGAGATGCGTTCGAGATCGGCGGCTCGCCGAGCCCGCATTCTTCGCCTCCTCGAGGAACACCTTCACGAGTTCGGCGACCTCGACCTTCGGCGTCGGCTGCGCGGAGCCTTCCTCCCTGGTCTTCGAGACCCCGGGATGATGATCACCCGGGATCGGTTTGTGCCGTGGCGAGGGCAGCCACCGACCGAGGAGACCATATGTCGACCACAGAAGTAGCTGACGCCATCATGCTGGTCGTCCTGATCATCGCCGTTGTCCTTATCGTTCGTCGGCTCATCCGCCGCCCGGGCGGGAGATACGCCGACCCGGAATCGATCACGCTAGCCAGTGGGCCCGTGCTCGTGTTCGCAGCGGCGATGGGCCTCGTCGGCGACACGGTCGCCTCGGCCACCGGCGCGACGATCTTCGGACTCGCCTTCGGTTTCGGCGCCCTCTGCGGAGTGCTCTCTTTCGGGATGTTTCTGCCGATTCGTAAAGTCGGTCTGTCATTCGTCGCCACAGGCGTGACCATTGGCATTGTCGTCGCACGGCTAGCGATGGGATGGGATACCGCCATCGTGCTACTGGTCTACCTGGCCTCGCTCGCAGTCGGTCTCGCGGTGAGCTTCCTGCTGCCCTCGAAGCGACGACCGGGCGTCGTCGCCCTTCTCGGCGGCGTGGCGATGCTCGACTTCGCACTCTCCCCGTTCGGCATCTCGGCATTTGTCGCCGCAACCACGCCGCTGAGCATCATGGTCGGTTGCGCCAGCGCGCTGATCATCGGCATCCTGGTCGGCACTGTGCCCGACATTGTCGTATCTCTCGGAGGGTTGGCGATCAGCATCCTCGCGGTTCTGTTCCCCCTGATCACCAGCCTTGACTCGAGTTCTCTACTCATCCAACCGGATTGGTCGCAGGCGGTCGGCGCCGCCGGAACTCTCTTCGGCTTCGCGCTCGCCCGGGCCCCTTTCGTGTTCGCCGCGCGCCTCGCTCGTCGATGAGCGAGGCTACGCACGATCGCCACGATGGGCAGGCCGAAGATCGACCAGATGGCTCCGCCCAGGAGTTCTCGCACCATAGGGACTGGACAGGTTGGAGCCGACCGGCATCGGGCTAGCAGAACTGGAAGAACGTCGGCCATCGACACGACGACGAACTCCACAGCGAACGTCTTCCTCGACGGCGCGGCAACCTCTCGATTAGAGCGCTGCAGGCCGCGTCGGGTGCGTGGACGCCGGAACGGTCATCACCGCCGACAAGTCCTTCTCGGCGGCAACCTCGGGCGCTGAGCGGCTGTCGTCAGTTAGCGGCGTCGTAGGCGTCCTGAATCTCGGCGGGGATGCGGCCGCGGCTGGACACGGTGTACCCGTTGGCGTTGGCCCACTCGCGGACGGCCTTCAGGCGCTGCGGGTCGCCCTTCTTCGCGGTCGGCGCAGAAGCGGTTCCGCCGTTTCCGCGGACACGGCGGGCGTTGGTGATGAAGTCTTCCAGAGCGTCGTGCAGCTTCTGGGTGTTTTTCGCGGAGAGGTCGATCTCGTAGTTGACGCCGTCGATGCCGAAGCGGACAGTGCCGCCGTCGCTGTCGAGGGGGGTGCCGTCGATGTCGTCAACCAGCGTGACTTTCTGAGCCATGGGGGACCTCCTACAAGTTCAAGAAATAGCGTCACGACTGTAACGCACGAATATCGACGTATCCCACAGCTTGCCGGATGCTTCGCCGTCTTCTTCTGGAAGTCCAGGTACTGACAGGTCCGCCCGACACGGGTGCATGCTTACCCCGCGTTGGTGCCTGCGGATGATGTAATCGCTAGTGGGGAAGTTGGCGAATTGCTCCGTTGTTTACCAGCGGCGTTTCGGGAGAGGTGGGTGTCGTGTCGGTGTCGGATCAGTTGGAGGGCCCGTTCGAGGGCATTCTGGCTTTTCCGCCGGACGTCGATACAATCGCGGCGGAGATAGACGAGGTCCGGTTGGCTGAATGGTTCGACGGAGACGGTGAACCGAATTGGCGTGTTCTTCTGCAGGCAACGAGGGTTCTGCGCTCGGGGGTGCCGGAGCTGCTGGAGCGGGTGCGTGTCCTCGAGCAGATCGCTGACGGCCGCCTCCCGCATACCGACACCGGGTGCTGCCCCGATCCAATCAGTGGGCCGGACCGTCGCGACGTGAACTGTCGGGCGTGCCTGGTGATGGGGATGCCCCGGTCGTGACGCTGCCGCAGGACATCCTCGAAGAAGCGCCAGCGACTTCAGCACCGGAGCAGGTGCCGGCTGTGGCTGTGTTGCCTGTGTCGGCAGCGGTGACGGAGTTGAGTGACGCGTCGATCGCGGGGAACACGCGGCGGGCGTACGAGTCGGACCTGCGCGCTTTCGTGTCCTGGTGCGCAGCGAACGGACGCCCGGACGTGCCGGCGTCACCGGAGACGGTCGCGGAATATCTCGCCGACCGTGCCGGGATCCTCACGGCCGCGGGGGAGTGGCGGTATGCGCCCGCCTCCATGGCCCGCTGGTTGTCGCGATCAACGCCGCACACGCGGAACAGAACCTTCCCCCTTCCCGGTCACAGCTCTCTGGTGGCTCGTACTCTGCAGGGCATCCGGCGGGAGCGACTGCGACCCCCGCGTCGAGCGGACCCACTCCTCTTGACGGATGTGCAGGCGGTCCTTGACCGCATCGATGTCACGACGTGGCCTGCGGGAGCGACTGGGGTTCGGGACCGTATGTTGATCCTGCTCGGCTGGGCCGGCGCGTTCCGCCGCACCGAACTCACCGACCTGCGCATCTCCGACGTCACCCGACACAAGGAAGACGGGCTGCACCTGCGGATCCGCCGCTCCAAGACCGACCAGACCGGCAAAGGACTCGTCAAAGCCATCCCCTACGGCCGGGAGCCGCTGACGTGTGGTGCGTGTGCGTGGGTACGGTGGCTGCGGATCCTCGCTGCAGGAGAGAAGGGACGGAGTGCAGTGATGCGGGTCCTGTTCACCGACGACCCGGCAGTGCATGTGTGCCGGGCGAGGGTTCCGGCCCTCGATGGGGAGGCGCCGCTGCTGCGGCGGATGCACAAGACGGGCCTGCCGACAGTGAACGCGTTGACGGCGCAGTCGGTGAACCTCATCGTCAAACGCCGCGTCACCGCGGTCGGCCTGGATCCTGAGCAGTACAGCGCCCACTCCCTCCGCGCCGGGTTCGTCACCTAAGCGCTTAGTCATGGGGCGAGTACCCATTCGGTGATGCGGCAGACCGGACACCGGTCCCCGGCGACGGTCGAGATCTACGCGCGCGAGCGTGATCCGCGCACCGGGAACGCCGTCAACGACATCGGCCTATGACCCCCGACCACGTCCTCAAACGGTTGCCGGTATCGAGCCGGCCGCATTGGCAGCTGTACACCGACTGGTGCGATGCGATCGGGGCGAGCCCGGCGCCGGCGTCGCTTGTCCAGCTGGGTCGGTTCTTCGCCGCAGTTCCCACCGCCTCGTCCACGGCGGTGGCACGGGTGCGCGCTATTCGCGCAGCCCACGAGCTCCTCGACGAGGCATTCCCGGTACCACTCACGGAACCTGCACGACCGATTCGCGTCGGTGCTGGATGGATCACCCCGGTGGAAGCTGTCGCAGCAGTGCCGCTGACCCGCTACCCGGCGGGTCTTGTCGGCCGACGGGATGCCTTCCTGCTGCTCCTGCTCGATCAACTCCACTTCACCCGACATGACGCAGGCAGCATTGCCGAGGCGGACATCACTCTCGGCGGTGACATGACGATTGCCGGCGTCCTGATTCGACGGTCGGTGGAGGCGGTGTCGTGTTGGCGGTGCGTGGTCACTCGCTGGTTGCGGGTCCTGGGGCCAGCGGCGCTGGGATTTCGGTACACCGTCCGCGAGATCCTCGACCCCGCACTCTTCACTGACGCGCACGACTGCGACATCGACGTGCCCGAGGACTGGCGGGTCGCACCGTTCCTGCTTCCGGCGATCGATCAACACGGATGGCTGAACCCCCACGGACCCCTGACCACCCGGGCGATGTCGAGCATCACCGCAATCCGGCAACGAGCCGGACAGCCGCTTGTCGACAACCACCCGCGCGTGCGGCTCGAGCCGTCCGCGCGCAGGTCTCTGCAGGATGTCGCAGACGCGTACGACGACGTGGATGCGAGGCTGGCCGCGCTACTCCTGCAGACCGCCATGCTTCTCGCCGACAACGACGACCTCCGCCGCGCGTGAGCTACGTGGCTCACACCCTGAAACCGTCGAAACCCCGCGAGCTGGCACCTCGTCTGGGTTGTTGCCCCGGCGTCCTCAGCAGGCAGTCACCGTGCTGACGGCTTGGGACAGAGTGAGTTCGCTGCCGAGGATCTTCACGGTGTCGATTTTGCTGCGCTTGAACGAGTCAACAGCTGCACTCGGGACGCAGTCGGGGCGGTTGAGGCTGACCGACATGTTCTCGGGTTTCCGCCGAGAGTAGCCCCAGGACCCCTCTGCCCAATACCCCCAGGCATCCGCGGGGGAGGGCTGGCGTTGCCCTCCGTGAGGGGCGGGCCCCTCACCCTCCCCGGGTTCTCCCGCCAGAGGCGGGGGTGCGCTGTGCGCGTCGCCTGCGGCGATGAGGAGCCGCTTTGCGGCGCAGTTCTTGAGGTTTTTTGTTCCTCTCCGCGGTACAAACCTATTTCGCTCCGGCGCCTGCGTGCCACCTCTTCCGAACGCGGTCGCTGCGCTCCCTTATCTCGTTCGGAACAGGCGTCACTCCGCCGCCTCCACTCAAACGGTTCTTCCCGCCGGAGAGGCACAAAAAACGATCAGACGAGGGACAAGCCAGGCGTCACCATCAGGTGAGCAGCCGGGGTCTTGTTCCGGAGAAGCGGGAATCATGTCGAACACGTCCACAGGCCAGGCCACCCCCGAGCAGCTCGCGCTCATCTGCACCACACAGCGCGCGTCCAGCGCGGACTACGACACCGCCTCCGACGCCGAAATCCTCGAGGCTGCCCGCAACACGCTCTGCCTGCCCGGGACGGCCGCGCCCGGGGCGCTGGCGGTCGAGCAGGACGGGTCTCCGTTCGCGGAGGCGCTGATCGCCCTTCTCATGCCCGCTGTCGACGCCGCGGGAGCGGTACCCGACGCTCCGGCGCTGAGCGTGGAGGAGGCCCTGGCGGTGTTCGTGGACACGTTCGCGAGTGGGGACCTTGCCGGAGACGTCGCAACGCGGCTGAACTGTGGTGAGGTCGGCGCCCTCGCCGGACTCCTGCGAGCCGCAGGCAGAAAAGAGGCCGCGGACCTGTGGATCGCGGAGCACGCGACCGACGACGACGAGGGCGACGCCCACCACGCTCAGGACGGAATCCAGCGATGACCGAGCGGCAGAAGAGAAAAGCCGTCACCACCTACCTCACTGCTGATGCTGGCTACGACGCGGCAGTCGCCACTTTCCTTGCTGCCGCCGACTCCTACACCGCGGCTCTCGCGAGCGTCGACGTCGCCAAGGCGATCGCTCCTACTCTCGACTGCGAAAAGGTGACCGTCATCGCGCAGATGCTCGAGAAGTCCGGTCACAGCGAGATGGCCGGGGCGTGGATCGCGTGGCACTCGTTTCGCGGCGACATCGACGATGACGACATCCACTTCGACGACTGGCGGGAGGAGCAACGGTGGTTCTGACCGTCTAATCGAAGCCGTCGTGTGTGCAGTGCACCATGACCTACCGGGTGCTCGAGAAGAAGGGCATCGAGTACACCACCGTCGACATCACCACCAACCCCGCAGCGCTCGCGTACGTCACG